>JAYPFZ010000029.1:3811-24239 GCA_038126555.1 Betaproteobacteria bacterium | reverse complement strand
GGTCGGAAGGGGAAAGCCGACCCGCCGTGGCCCGCTTTGGGCGGGATGCGCAGCGACAACACCATGGTGGCGATCAAGGTCACCACGGTGAATCCCAAGGACCAAGCAATGGGAATTTTGTAGAGGTCGATGAGCAGCATCTTGGTGCCAATGAACACCAACACGATCGCCAGACCATACGACAACAAATGGAAGCGCTCGTGCATGCCAGCCAGCAAGAAATACATGGCACGCAAACCCAAAATGGCGAAGACGTTGGACGTCAACACAATGAACGGGTCGGTGGTGATGGCAAAAATGGCGGGGATGGAATCGACGGCAAACACCAGGTCCACAAAGCCAATCAGCAAAATCACCACGAACAAAGGCGTGGCCATCTTGACGCCATTGACCACCGTGAAGAACCGCTCCCCATCGAAGTCGGGGGAGATCTTCATGTGGCGACGAATCCACTTAAGGGCCGGGTTGTTGTCCAGATCGGGTTCTTGACCCGCGGCCCACCACATTTTGATGCCCGTGATGACCAAGAAGGCGCCAAAGACATACATGACCCAGTGAAATTTCACGATCAGCCAAGCGCCCACCAAGATCATGAGGGCACGCAGCACCAAGGCTCCCAAAATGCCGAACATCAGCACGCGTTTTTGAAACTCGGTGGGCACAGCGAAATACGTGAACAACATCAGGAAAACAAAGATGTTGTCCACGGCCAGCGCCTTCTCGACCACATAACCTGTGATGAACTCCAGCGCCTTGGCATCCGCGAGTGCCTTGGCTGATGCGTCGGTGCTGAGCCCGCCCAAATACCACCACAGCCAACCCACAAACACAAATGAAACAGCCACCCAGATGACCGACCAAATGGTGGCCTCTTTCATGGTCACGGCATGCGCGCCTTGCTTGTTCAAGGCCAGGAAATCAATCGCGAGTGCGATCAGAACGAAAACGGTGAATAGCGTCCACAACAACGGGGTGCCGATGGAAATCATCGCGAAGCCTCTCAGACCCGACTGGCCAGGTCGGGTGGATGTGAATGAATTCCTCACCAGTCTTGCTGCCCGCCCGGCTGGGCGGTTAACGATACCGAGCAAGGGCGGAGCCACCCACCCATCGCTGAATTGACGATACCGTCGCGCGGCGGTTGTGCGCCGCGTGAGCTACTCCCTTTGAGAGGCAACGTGACTGTATCGCCAAAGGCTGGGGGACCTGAATAACCCGATGACTTTTATGCCTTTGCGCGGCATTCAGCAAGAATCGGATTGCTTCGACGTGGCCCAGGGGCTAAGTTGTCGGTGACACAGCGCATGGGGCGACTCCGCGTGGCTGGCTCCATTTACGATTTCAGGGATGATGGCTAGAAAGGCCCAAGATGCAAGCTGAACCGTCTGAGCAAGACCGGCAATACGACCTGGTTGCACGCGCGATCACGTTCATTCGAACGTGTGCCCAAGCGCAGCCATCGCTGGAGCAAGTGGCTCAAGCCGTTCACGTCAGTCCGTTTCATCTGCAACGCGTTTTCGCCGAATGGGCTGGACTTTCACCCAAGCGGTTCTTGCAATACCTGACCAAGCAGCACGCCAAACAGCAGTTGCTGGATTCGATGGATGTGCTGCGCGTGACGCACGCCTCCGGATTGAGCAGCACCAGCCGACTGCACGACCTGATGGTGACTTGCGAAGCCATGACGCCCGGCGAGATCAAGGCCGGCGGCAGTGGCCTGGACATTGGTTATGGGTTTGCAAGCTCGCCTTTTGGGGAGGTGCTGGTCGCTTGGACATCGCGCGGCATCTGCCACTTTGCGTTTTCAATCGCTCATCACGAAACGATGCGCAATGAATTGTTTGCCTACTGGCCCAAGGCCCATTTTTTGCAAGACGATGACCAAGCACAACAACTGCTTCAAAACATCTTTCCCACCACACCAACTCGCGGCAAAGTGCACCTGCTCTTGCGCGGCACCAACTTTCAAATCAAAGTCTGGGAAGCACTGATACACACCGATTTTGGGCGAGTGACTTCTTACCAACGACTGGCTGAACGGGCTGGCATTCCCAAAGCCCAACGGGCCGTTGGCACTGCAATGGCAGCCAACCACATCGGCTTTTTGATCCCTTGCCACCGGGTGATTCGTGAAAGCGGGGAAATAGGCCACTACCGCTGGGGAAGTGAACGCAAGCAGGCGATGCTGGCGTGGGAGCTGGCTCGAAGTGCCAACGATTGAAACCCAATTCAGCTGGCCAGTTGTTCAGGTATGGCGTGGAACGTCGGATGGCGGAGAGGGGGGGATTCGAACCCCCGATACGGGTGAACCCGTATGCCGGATTTCGAATCCGGTGCATTCGACCACTCTGCCACCTCTCCGCGGTCGGTCGTGATTCTAGCCGAGGGCTTAGGGCTTTTTCGGCGCGAAGTTCATGGCGTTGCGCGGGGCCATGGTCATTTCCACCTTCGCACCACCAAAGGCATTGCCTTCCATGATGTCGATGGTCACGGTGCGTTCCGATTTGTTGAACACCAAAATGCTGCGCGGGCCACGCACCGCCGAGAGCAGGGTCCAACCTTTGGCCGGTAAAGACTGCAAGAAAAACGAATAGGCGGCAGCTGAGTCTTGCCCCGCATCGAGGCTCACCTTGCCCACCCAGTTGTCGCCAGCGCCAATGATGAGCGACTGCGCAGGCAAGATCTTGCTGCCGGGCGGCAGTTCGGTTTGACCCAACAACTCCAGGCCAGTGAGCGCGCCAATGGTGCTGGAGGAATTGCCTTGGTCATTCAAGGGCACACTGGTGCAGCCCCCCATCAGAACAAGCATGGCCAAGGCCAAGATCGAAAGGTGTTTGTGGGTTGCTGACATGGGGACCTCCAGATGCGTCAGTTCAGGGCGAGAGCCAGGCTTCACCACCCAGGTAGGGTTGCAAAGCCACAGGAATGCGGATGCGGCCATCGGCTTGTTGGTGGTTTTCCAACACGGCCACCAAAGCCCGGCCAACCGCCAGACCTGAGCCATTCAGGGTGTGCACCCATTCGTTTTTGCCTTGGGCGTTTTTAAAACGGGCCATGAGTCGGCGCGCTTGGAAAGCGCCGCAATTGGACACGGAACTGATCTCGCGGTAAGCGCTTTGCCCGGGCAGCCACACCTCCAGGTCGTGCGTGCGTGTGGCACCAAAACCCATGTCGCCGGTGCACAGGAGCATCACCCGATAGGGCAATTCGAGCTTTTGCAAAATGGCTTCGGCGTGACGCGTCATGTCTTCCAGGGCCTGGGCGCTGTGCTCGGGGTGAGTGATCTGCACCATCTCGACCTTGTCGAACTGGTGCTGACGAATCATGCCGCGCGTGTCGCGCCCTGCACTGCCCGCTTCTGAGCGGAAACAGGGCGTGTGGGCCGTGAGGCGAACGGGCAACTCGGCCTCGGCCAAGATTTCATCGCGGGCCCAGTTGGTGAGGGTCACTTCGCTGGTGGGAATGAGGTAGAGCGCTTGGTGCTCTTCGCCGCCGTCTTGCCCGCCTTTGTTGGCCGCAAACAAATCGGCTTCGAACTTGGGCAACTGGCCTGTGCCGCGCAAGGTGTCGGCATTGACGATGTAGGGGGTGTAGCACTCGGTGTAGCCATGCTCGCGGGTTTGCACATCGAGCATGAATTGCGCCAAGGCCCGGTGCAGTCGGGCCACGGGCCCGCGCATGAAGGTGAAGCGTGAGCCCGACAACTTGGCGCCGGTTTCAAAGTCCAGGCCCAAGGGCTCGCCCAAGGCCACGTGGTCTTTGGCCTCAAAAGGCAGGGGAGTGGGTTCGGTGCCAGTGGGTGACCAACGGCGCAACTCCACGTTGCCCGTTTCATCGGCACCAACGGGCACATCGTCTTGGGGCAAGTTGGGCACGGCCAGCAACAGGTTGTGCAACTCGGTTTGAATCACGTCCAAGCGTTGGGCCGATGTCTCCAGCTCGCTTTTCATGGCGCTGACTTGCTGCATGGCCGCATCGGCTTCGTCGTTCAAGCCTTGGCCCTTGAGTTGGCCAATT
Organism: Betaproteobacteria bacterium; assembly: GCA_038126555.1. Taxonomy (GTDB): domain Bacteria; phylum Pseudomonadota; class Gammaproteobacteria; order Burkholderiales; family Burkholderiaceae_C; genus Limnohabitans. Next base: position 20,222 of record JAYPFZ010000029.1, on the reverse strand, counting down.
TTTTTCGACGTGGCGTTGCGCTGCGCTTGCAGCTCCTCGGTGCGCGTTTGCAGGGTTTTGCGCTCGGCCTCCAGGGACTGGAACTGCACCACATCCAAAAAGGCTTGCGGCGACTTGCGCTGATTCAGGGCGCGAACGACGGCATCGAGGTCGCGGCGCAAGAGGTTGATGTCAATCATGAAACGATTCTAGGGTTGATCAGGGACATTCTGAGCCGTGAGCGGGGCTTGCTCATGGGGCAATTTCAGACCTTTGGGCAAGGGGAACTGAATGGTTTCTTCGACCCCGGCCAAACGCCGCACGCCCAAGACGCCCAGCTCGCGCAAACGCGCCACCACGGCTTGCACCAACACCTCGGGGGCCGAAGCCCCGGCAGTGAGGCCCACACGGGTTTTGCCTTGGATCCACTCGGCCTGCAATTCGCTGGCGTCGTCGATGAGGTAACTGGGCACGCCGCGCTGCTCGGCCACGTCGCGCAAGCGGTTGCTGTTGGAACTGGTGGGGCTGCCCACCACGATCACCACTTCCACTTGGGCGCTCAAGGTTTTCACCGCGTCTTGGCGGTTTTGTGTGGCGTAGCAAATGTCTTGTTTTTTGGTTTCGCGCACCAAGGGAAAGCGCTCGCGAATGGCCGCCAAGATGTGGGCGGTGTCGTCGACGCTCAAGGTGGTTTGCGTCACCACCGCCAGGCGTTCGCTCTGGGTGGGCTGCACGCGGGCCACGTCATCGATGGACTGAATCAGGTGAATACCCTGCTCCAACTGGCCCATGGTGCCTTCCACCTCAGGGTGTCCCGCATGGCCGATCATCAAAAACTCAAACCCCTCGCGGCTGAGCTTGGCCACTTCCACATGCACCTTGGTGACCAAGGGGCAGGTGGCATCAAACACGCGAAAGCCACGGGCATGCGCTTCTTGCTGAACCGACTTGGGCACGCCATGTGCGCTGAACACCAGCGTGGCGCCAGCGGGCACGTCGTTCAAGTCTTCGATGAAGATGGCGCCGCGCGCGCGCAAATCGGCCACCACATGGGTGTTGTGCACGATTTCGTGGCGCACATACACCGGCGCCCCAAAGAGCGTGAGGGCGCGCTCCACAATGTCGATGGCACGGTCGACCCCGGCACAAAAGCCTCGGGGTTCAGCCAACACCACTTCAGTTTCGGTGGACATGCTCACAGCACCCCAATGATTTGGACTTCAAAGTTCACCGGGGACCCGGCCAACGGGTGGTTGAAGTCGAGCAACAGGGCATCGTCTTGCACCTGGCGAACAATCCCCGCCACATGCTGGCCATTGGGGCCCGAAGGCACCTGCACCACTTCGCCCACTTGCAACTCCGCCACGTTTTCACCCGCAGCGGCCAAAGAGGCCTTGCTGGCCCATTGCAAGAGGTCGGGGTTGCGCTGCCCAAACACCACGCCGGCTTCAAAGCTGAAATGTTCGTGCGCGCCTTCGGGCAAGCCCAACATGGCGTCTTCCAGTGCCGGCGACAACTCGTGGTTGCCCAGCGACAAGGTTGCAGGCGCTTGGCCAAAGGTGTTCACCACGTCGCCGTGCGGCCCACTGAGGCGATAGTGCAAGGTCAAAAAAGCACCGGGTTCAACTCGGGCAATGGGGGTGGAATCGGACTGGGTCATGAGGTTCGGTGTTAACTGCCTCACATTGTAGGAAGGATGTGGCGCACGCCTGGGCCGCTGGAATTTCCACCAAGATGGCGGTTTTGGATCGCCCCATGCTTGACCACTTGCCCAGATCCCTTCAACCCCGCGAAAAATTGCTGCGCTGGGGTCCCACCAGCCTGAACGATGCCGAGTTGCTCGCGATTTTGCTGGGCACGGGCAACCGGGGCCGCAATGTGTTGCAATGGGCGCAAGCCCTCATCGATGCCCACCAAGGCCTGGGCGCCCTGCTCCGGGCCAGCCCCGAGGCCTTGGCGCAAATCCCGGGTTTGGGGGGCTCGGCCAAGCGGTGTCAAATCCTGTGTGTGCTGGAGCTCGCGCGCCGCGCCTGCACCGATGTGCTCAGCGAGCGCTCGGCCATGAATTCCCCCGACCTCGTCATGCACCATTTGCAGCTCCAACTCAGCCACTTGCCGCACGAGGTTTTTGCCATCATGTATCTTGACGTCCAACATCGCCTCATCGAGTTCAACGACATGTTTCGCGGCACCCTCACCCAAACCAGCGTTTACCCCCGCGAAGTGGTCAAGCGCGCCCTCGATTTGCGCGCCAGCGCCGTGATCTTGGCGCACAACCACCCCAGTGGTCAGGTCAAGCCGTCGCGGGCCGACATTCACCTCACCCAAACCCTGAAGTCGGCCTTGCAATTGGTCGATGTCTCGGTCATTGACCACTGCATCGTGTCGCCCGGCAAGTCTTACTCCATGGCCAGCGAGGGTTTGCTGTGAAACGCCAATCGCTGCAAGACCTCAAAGGGGTGTATCGGGCCCTCACGGCGCAGCAAGCGGCCGAGCGCGAAGCCCAGCGCGAGCGCGAACGACAGCGCCAGCAACAACTGGCCGATCAAGCGGTGTTTGCCCGCGCCGTGGGGCCAGTGAAAGCCATTCATGCTGCGGAGCGGGCTGCACTCACCCCCTTGTCGCCACCCGCACCCATCGCCCGACAACAACAACGCGACGAGCAAGCGGTGCTGCTCGAAAGCCTCAGCGATGACTTCGATGTGTCCACCTTGCTCGACACCGATGCGGACCTCAGCTATGCCCAAACCGGCATCGGCCCCGACGTTGTGCGTCGATTGCGCCAAGGGCATTGGTCGTTGCAAGGCGAAATCGACTTGCACGGCTTGCGCATCGATGAGGCCCGTGTGGCCCTGACCGAGTTTGTGCAAGCGGCCCAGCGCCGAGGCTGGCGTTGTGTGCGCGTGGTGCATGGCAAGGGCTTGGGCTCACCGGGCAAAACGCCGGTGCTCAAGCAAAGGGTGTTGCGCTGGCTGGTGCAAAAGCACAGTGTGCTGGCCTTTGTGCAAGCCCCAGCGCCCCAGGGCGGGGCTGGGGCTTTGTTGGTGCTGCTCAAGGGCCAATGAAGCCCAGGCCTCAGGCCTCGGCGGTCGCCCTCAAGGTGTCCATCACGGGGCGGCGCACCACGTCGCGCAAGGTCCAGCGGCCAGCCAAATGGGCCAGCAAGGCACCCAGCCCCGTGCCCAGCGGCAACCACCACGGCGAGGCTTTCCACACAAACTGAAACACCCAAACGGCCAGCATGCCGCCCAGGGCCAAAGCCGCCAAAGCCGCCAAAAAGCCGCTCAGGGCCCCCACGCCCAACAACTCCACCTGCTGAATGTGCTGTATTTGCGCTTGCGAGCTGCCCATGGCGCGCATCACCGCGTAGTCGCGCAAACGGGCCTCGCGGTTGAAGGACAACGTAGCAAACAACACCAGCAAGCCCGACAACAAAGTGAAGCCAAACAAAAACTCAATCACCTGAATCACCTGCCCCACCACCGATTGCACTTGGTCAATGGTTTGGCCCACATCGAAATTCGTGAGGTTGGGGAATCGGTCAATCAGGCCGCGGTCGAAGCCCTTCACCTCTGGCGCGCGAAACGCGCTGATGTAAGAAACCGCCAACTCGTCGGGCATGCTGGCCCGCGGGAACATGAAAAAGAAGTTCACGTGCATGGACGCCCAGTCCACACGCCGAATGGACGTGACCTTGGCCGTTACCGTTTGCCCAGCCATGTCAAAGCCCAGCTGGTCGCCCAAGTTCAAACGCAAGGACTTGGCCATGCTCTCTTCCACGCTCAAGCCCTGCTGGTCATTCGCTTGCCAAATGCCCGCCACCACCGTGTTGTGGGCCGGCATGGCGTTGGCGTAAGACAAATTCTGTTCCCGCTCGATGCGGCTTTGCGCGCGCCGATCGCTGAATTCTTCGGGCTGAATGGTGCGCCCATTGATGCTCACCAAACGCCCCCGCAGCATGGGATACCAATCCCATTGATTCACCCCGGCTTCGCGCAAATAAGCCTGCACCGCTTGCGCTTGGTCGGGCTGAATGTTGATGACGAATCGGTTGGGGGCATCGGGCGGGGTGGCCGAACGCCAGCCCTCGATCAAGTCGGTGCGCAACATGGCCATGGCCAGCAAGGCCAGCAAGCCGGTGGCCAAGGCGCCCACTTGCAACATGGTCAGACCCGGCCGAGCGGCCAGTTGACGGGTGGCCATGGACACCGCAAACGGCAGCTGGGTGCGCTGGGCAATGCCGCGCAAGAGCTTCAGCGCCAAGCCCGCCAACAGGGCAAAGGCCAGCACGGCGGCCATGAAGCCGCCCACCACCAAACTGCCCAACACCCAGTCGCTGGAAAACCGCAGCATCAGCGCCGCAAAACCGGCCAAGCCCAGCAAAGCCACCCCGAGGCTGGCCGCTTTCACCTGACCCAAATCGCGCCGCATGACCCGGAGCGCAGGCACACGGGCCAGCTGCAACACCGGGGGCAAGCCAAAAGCCATCAACAGGGTCAGCCCTGCCCCGAACCCTTGAATCACCGGGGCGCTGTCGGGGGGGCTCAAGGTGGTGCCCATCCACCGCTCCAAAATTTGCACAAAGCCATGGTGGGTGAGCCAACCCAAGGCAATGCCCAGACCGCTGGCCAACACCCCCACCGCCAAAAATTCCCAAACGAACACCCCGGTGAGCGTCGACTGTGGCACCCCCAGCACCCGCAACATGGCGCAATCGCTCAGCCGGCGATTCGCAAAATGGTGGGCCGCCATGGCCACAGCCACCGCACACAACAACGCCGACAACAAGCCCACCATGTGCATGAACTGCGAGGCCCGGTCCAGGGTTTGGCGCATCTCTGGGCGGCCCGATTGCAAGGTCTCCACCCGAACGCCACGACCCTGGTCGCCCGTCAACTGGGCTTCCGTCCAAGCCAGGAATTCGCGCACGGCCAAGGGCGGCCCTGCCACCGCCAGTCGCCAGGTGACGCGGCTGGCGGGCTGAATCAGTTGGGTGGACGGTAAATCGGCCACGTGCATCAACACGCGAGGGGCCAAGCTCATGAAGCCCATGCCCCGATCGGGTTCGGCCATCAACACCCGGGTGATGCGCAAATCTCGCGCGCCCAACCCCACGGCATCGCCCACTTGCAAGCCCAAAGCCTCCAACACCCCAGGCTCCACCCACACCGTGCCCGGCGCCGGCACCTCGCGCGTGGGCAGGCCTTGGGCCGTGGGGACACCAGCCAATTGGGCCGTGGTGATGGCGTCCGGCATGCGGTCGAGCACCCGCAACTGGCCCTTCAAGGGGTAGGTGTCGTCGACGGCCTTCAGCGACACCAACCGGCTGTCGCCCGATTCAGGATCTTGAGCGGGCAAGGCTCGGGCCATGGTGGGCATGGTCACGGTCAGGGCTGCTTGCAAACCTTGGGCCTGAACCGCTTGGCGAACCGCTGGGCCGGGCTCGCGCTCGAAGCTCAGCACCACATCGCCGCCCAGCCACTCGGCGGCATCGCGCAGCAAGGTGGCCTGCAAGCGGCTGGACAAAAACGTCACCGCACACAAAACCGCCACGCCCAGGGCGACCGACATCCACAACAAACGCAATTCACCTGCCCGGAAGTCACGCGCCAGGGCTCGCCATGCCATGCTGATGGTTTTCATGCCCCGAGGCTAACCCAAGCGCATGTCATGGGCACAATGGGGGCATGCAAAGCATGCGCATCGACAAATGGCTGTGGGCCGCGCGCTGGCACAAAACCCGCGCCCTCGCCCAAGAGGCCTTGGACCGCGGTCAAGTGCAAGTCAACGGCACGGTGGCCAAGCCCTCACGCGAGGTGCGGGTGGGCGACCGGCTGCGCTTGGTGCGCCATGGCTTCGCGGTGGAAATGGACGTGCTGGGGTTATCGAACCAGCGGGGCCCGGCCAGCCAAGCCCAACAGCTGTATGCCCAAACGCCCGATAACCGCGTTCAGGAAGCCGCTTGGCTGGAAGCCCGTCAACGCCAGCAAGACCCTGGCGCCGAGCGCCGATTGGGTCGGCCCACCAAACGCGAACGCCGCGACCTGGACCACTTGCGCCAAGGTTGGGGCGACCGCTGGCAGGCCAGCTGGGATGAAGGCAGTTAGGAAATACTCACAAACACGCTGCAGGGCGATTCCTCGATGAGGGATTGCGACACCGAACCGCTCCACCAGCGTTGAACCCAGCCATCTTTGTGCTTGTGCCCCACGACGATCAAATCGGCCTGGTGCCGAATGGCGCATTGGCAAATTTCGGTGACGGGGTCGCCACTCACCAATTCGCCTGTGGCGTGCCAGCCCTCTTTGGCCAGCATCTCCAGACCTTGATCCAGAATGCCCTGATAGGCCTCGCGCTGGATTTGCTCTTCTTGGTTGGAGTAGACGATTCCCTCGGCCACCACGGTGTTGAGGTTGATCGGCATGACCGCCACCAGGTGCAAGCTGGCCTGGGCCCAGGCCGCCAGTTCTTTGGAAGCCAACAAAGCCTGCTGCCCCGCCTCTGAACCGTTGTAGGCCAAAACAATGTGCTGATACATCCTCATCTCCTTGGTTACAGCCCAAAGGTTCACCCAAAAACAACACCCTGACCAGCGGGGAATTCCCCCTTGGGAATGTCCCTAGCTCTTTTTTTTCTAAAAAATTTGAAATAAATTTAAAAAAAGGTAATATCGACGCCCCCTTAGGGAAATCTTCTCAATTTATGTCTCAAGTTTTTGAGGATTGAGAACAAGGACACGATCATGGCTTTCAAAATTTTGGTGACCAGTCAAAAGGGTGGTGTGGGCAAGAGCACGCTGTCGGCCAATCTGGCGGCTTACTTCAGCATGCAGCAGCACCAACGAACGGCTTTGCTCGACTGGGACCCCCACGGTTCCTCCAGCAACTGGCTCAACTCGGCCCCGGACGCTGGGGTTCACGTGGTGCATCAGCCCTTGCCCGTGGACCAAGGCGGCAACCGCCCCATTTTTGATGCCCGCACCCAAATGCGCCGTGTGGCCAACCATTGCGAAGTGCTGGTGGTCGACCTCACCTGGTCCGACTCGTTGGCCAGCGAACTGATGTTCGAGTTCGACATGGTGCTGGTGCCCACCTCGGTGTCTGAAATTGAACTGGCCGCCACCTCGGGCTTTTTGAGCCGTCACCGCTGGGTGTTTGAAGCCGCTTCGTCCAAGCGCCCCCTGTTGGTGGTGTGCCCCACCCGCGTGCTGCCCGAGCAACTGGCCACGCAAGTGTTTTCCAAGCAGCGCTTTCAGGTCAGCTTCATGCTGGCCCCGGCGATTTTGGAAGGCCAAAAAGCCCGCGACCTGTTCCAACGCGGCTACCTCATGAATCAAACCGATTTGTGTGGGCAGTCCTTCCACGACTTCGCCAAGGCCATTGTGTCGGCGCGTGACATTCGGATTGCCCAATCCAAATTGCCGCCCTTGCCACAAAACCCGCGAACCGACGCCGTTAAAACGGCAGCCGGCCAGCCCACTCCTCAACGCAGCAGTGTGCTCGATGGACTGGCCGCGTCGGCGCAGTATTCGGTGCTGGGCCGATACCGTGCACGTCGCCAATCCGAAGGCGAAGGCCTGGCCGACAAGCCCGTCACCACCTTGGGCATGCCTGAATTCCTGAAGCGATTGACCCGCTCAGCAGCCAAACTCTGATCGCCGAGGAGGCCCACCATGCGTGAACCCATACTGGCATACAAGGGATTGATGCACTACGACCCCGACGAGGGCTGGGCGCGCGTGGATCCTGAAGCGCAGGCCGTCGCTGACGACGAGCCCCAGCCGGTGGCGCCCCTCTCGCCCCGCATGAGCGAGGCCCACGATTTTCATCAGGTCTCGCCCAGTGCCGAAGGCTTTGTGAGCCAAGACCCGTTGCTCGAAGAACTGTTTGACCAGTTGCACGACCCGCAATCCGACGAGGTGGCCAACCACTGGAAGTTCATTGCCCAGCGCGTGAACTTGTTGTCGGAAGGCATGAGCCAGCGCCGACAAATCAAGCAACAGTTGCAAGACTTGGACGCCGAGTTGGACGATTTGCGCCAAACCATTCTGAAAGATCTGGACAGCCTGCAAAGGGTGGCCGAACATCAGCTGGTCCAAGCCAAACTCCGGGCCGAAGTGTCACACTTGGCCCGACACCGCCTAAGCTCTCACCTGCGCAGCCCGCTCGACGAGGAGTGACACGCTGCGGTTTTAACCTGAAGGAGTCCCCTCGTGCTGCCTGCTCTGAACCGCAACTTCGCTCTTCGTTACACCACCTTCTACATTGCCCTGGCTGGCACGTTGCTCAGCGCCTTGGTGTTCGTCGCCTCAGGCCAATGGCTGCTGGCGCTCTTGGGCTTTGCCGCCCTCACGGCCGTGGGCGTGCACGACCTGCAACAAAAACACCACGCCATTCTGCGCAATTACCCCATCTTGGGGCACCTGCGTTTTCTGCTGGAATTCATTCGGCCTGAAATCCGCCAATACTTCATCGAATCCGAAACCGAAGCCGCGCCCTTCTCGCGCGCGCAACGCTCGCTGGTGTATGCCCGCGCCAAAGGTCAATCCGACAAACGCCCCTTGGGCACGCAGTTGGATGTGCAAGCGGTGGGCTACGAGTGGATCACCCACTCGATGTCACCCACCCACATCGAGGGGCACGACTTTCGCGTCAAGGTGGGCGGTGCCGATTGCACCCAGCCCTACGACATCAGCCTCTACAACATTTCGGCCATGAGCTTTGGTGCCCTGAGCGCCAACGCCGTGTTGTCCATGAACCTGGGCGCCAAGATGGGCGGCTTTGCCCACGACACGGGCGAAGGCTCCATTTCGCGCCATCACCTCACGCATGGCGGTGACCTGATCTGGGAAATTGGCTCGGGCTACTTTGGTTGCCGAACCCCTGAGGGGCGCTTTGATCCCGAGAAGTTCAAGACCAACGCCCAGCTGCCGTCGGTGCGCATGATTGAAATCAAGCTCAGTCAGGGCGCCAAGCCCGGCCATGGTGGCGTGTTGCCCGGCCCCAAAGTGACCGAAGAAATCGCCGAGGCCCGTGGCGTGCCCCTGGGCGAAGACTGCATCTCGCCCGCCGCGCATTCTGCGTTTTCAACGCCCAACGAATTGCTGGACTTCATCGTTGAGTTGCGCAGCTTGAGCGGAGGCAAACCGGTGGGCTTCAAGTTCTGCGTGGGCCATGTGTGGGAGTGGTTCGCCATTGCCAAGGCCATGCACGAGCGCCAAGTGTTTCCCGACTTCATCGTGGTTGATGGCGCCGAAGGTGGCACCGGTGCAGCCCCGCTGGAGTTCAGCGACCACTTGGGCATGCCCTTGCGCGAAGGCCTGCGCTTGGTTCACAACACTTTGGTGGGCTTGGGGTTGCGACAACACATTCGCTTGGGCGCCAGCGGCAAGATCGTGAGTGCGTTCGACATGGCGCGGGCCCTGGCGCTGGGCGCCGATTGGTGCAACAGTGCGCGAGGTTTCATGTTCGCCGTGGGCTGCATTCAAGCTCAAACCTGCCACACCGGGCATTGCCCCACTGGCGTGACCACCCAAGACCCGATTCGCCAAGCGGCGCTGGTGGTCACCGACAAATCGGTGCGGGTGAAAAATTTCCATCACCACACGCTGGAGGCCTTGCAAGAGTTTTTGCAGTCGGCGGGCGTGCAGTCGCCCAATGACTTGCACCCCGGCATGATCTTCAAGCGCATCAGCCAAACCGAGGTTCGCTCGCTGGCTACGCTTTACCCGGCCTTGCCTGCGGGCGCCTTGTTGAACGAAGAGCAGGTGAGCGATTGGCCAGAACCGTTCAAAACTTACTGGCAACAAGCCAGTGCCACGTCGTTTGCCCGCGTGGCCCTGAACTGATCAACGGCTGGGGCGGGGGTAAACCACCACATCCTCGGTCGGCGCACGCGGCGGCAGGGCCGGCACGGGCTCGGCCTTGGCGACCGGCTCCGGCTTGGGTTTGGCCACCGGCTTGGGTTGCGGTTTGGGCTGAGGCTTGGGTTGCGGTTGGGGCTTGGGCGCACTCGTCACCGGCTTGTAGACCGGGCGGGCCTTGAGCTCATCCACGTCTTTTTGCAACTTGGTCATGGCATTGACCAAGGACTTGTTCAAGGCTTGCAATTCAGCCAGAGTCTTGGCGCCGTATTCATCGGCAGGCGGCTTGGTGTTGGCCAATTGCTTTTCCAAGCCCATGACTTGCGCATTCACCGCTTCCACTTGCTTTTGAATGGCCTGGAATTTGTCGTCCAAGGGGCGCGGGCGATACAGGTTCACCTCGTTCACCTTGTCCGTCAACACCGACATCGTGCGCTCAATCGCATCAAAGCGGGGCGTCATGGCGGCTTGCTGGTCGTGGAAGGTCTCGACCTTGGCCGACAACTCAAACAAGCTGCGGCTGGCCTTGCCAAAGGCCCCAATGGTTTCATCCAACTCCACTACGCGCTTGCCCACTTGCAAGGTCAGCGCGTCGAGTTGGCGCACATTCGAGAGCAGGCGAACCGAGACGGCAAACAAACTGCCCACGGCCAACACCACGAACACCAGCATGGCAATCATCAGGGTGCGGGAATGGAAGACGGTGCGCTTGTGGTCGTCGGCAATGCGTTCGGTGACCTGTTTCATGTCACCGCTGACATCGGCAGCCACCGAAGCCGAACGGGTGGACACCTCGGCCGAGCTCAACACCACATTGGTGAGTTCTTCGAGTTGGCGTGATACCTCAGACGACGAAGCGTTTGCACCGCCCAGCTGGGCGATGCCATCGGCGGCCTGTTCAGCAGCCTCGCGAATTTCGTCCTCGCTCAGGGCACGCGGCTCGGGCGCAGGCTCAAAACCCTCAGCGGTGGGTTCGCTTTTTTCGTTCTCGTCTGCCATGTGAATTCCTAATGTGAGCTGAGCTTGTCCAGCTTCTGGTGCACTTCAGCGACATGCTCGTGCAAGCCCTTGATGCGTGGCGCAAAGTCAGCTTCCCATTGATCGGAAAAAACGACCGTTTCTTGAGTCTCGGGCACTGAATCCGTGACTTCAGCGGGCAATTCGGGGGGAGTTAGGGCTTCAGGGGTTTCAGGCGATTCGCCGCTCAGGGGCATCACCGCCTCATCGGCATCGGGCGCTTCAGGGGCAGATTCGGCAACCGGGGCAGGCGCAGGCTCGGCCAAGGGCGCTGGCGCGGCCACCAACTCAGGGCTCGCGTCCACCTGGCCCTCGTCCATGCCGTCGGCCGACAGCACTTGGGTCACGGGCTCGGCTGCGTGTTGCTTGGGAAGGTCCCCGTTCTGGGTGTCATCCATCATCTGATCCTCCAAACTTTGGACTCGACCTTTGGCCAGAAAACTCAAGTCTCAAGGCTTATCAAATTGATTGCGCATCGATTTTGCGCTTCTGAGCCAGGCTTTCGCAAATGCGGGATTGGATTTCATGAGCGTTTCAGCCGCAGCACGCGACGGCAAGGGGCCGCGCACCACAATGTAATAAGCGCCGCCGTTGTCCCGAGGGGCCTTGAGCACGTGCAAACCCGCATTGGGCTTGAACGCCGCCGCAAAAGCCGTGGCCTCTTGTGCGCTGTTCATGGCACTGAGTTGCAACACCCACTGCCCTGGCTTGAGTTGCAAGACCCACTCGCGATCCGCTTGGGCACGGGCGTCCTGTGGGCGCTCCGGCTTGGCGGCGGCAGGGGCTGGTTTGGGCTCAGCCACGGGTTTGGACTCGACGACTTTGGGCGCAGCCGCTGGTTTCGGTTCGGCTGCTTTGGGTTCAACCGCGGGTTTGGGTTCATCCGCTGGCTTGGGCTCGGCCGCTTTGGGTTCATCCGCTGGCTGAGCCGGTGCAGGCGTTGTTGGGGGCACCAACTCCTCTTTGCCATCCGTCAACGACTCTTTGGCTGGCACCGCCGGTTCGGTGGAGCTGGCCCCACCCCCCGTTGAGGCTGAAGGACTGGGCGCCGGCGCCGCAGGCGTGGCGGCGGGCGCTGGTGAACGCGCCCCGCCCGACCACTGCAGCCCCGCAAACGCCACCGCACTGATCACCAGCGCCAACAGCAGCAGCTTCAGGCCTTTGCCTCGGCCCGCTTGGGCCACGCCTGGGGCATCGCTGGCGGTTGTCGATGACCCAACGTCAAGCGGCGACTCGACGGGGGCACCCAACTGGGTGAGGTCGGGTGCCATGGCTGGCTCGGGGGATTCGGCGGGCACATCGTCCTTGACTTCAATGCTCCGAGGGCGCTCGGGGATGGGGTGCTCAGACTCCAACACCCATTGCAGCAAATTCTTGCCAAAGGCTTGCAGCTTTTTCTCGTAGGGCTCCAAGCGATTGATGAGCAAGATCACGTTGATGTTGCTGGCAGGAAAGCCATTGACCAATCGAGCCAGCAATTGGAGTTCGAAATCTTGAATGGCCTGGGTGTCGGGAAAGATGAGGTAGAGGCGATTGGCCGGCGACTGCTGCTTGTCTTGGGCTTGGGTGAGGGTGAGCTCAGACAAAATTTGGTTGAAACGCTCGACCAAGCCCTCGGAGTCCACCGATGACCACAGCTCCACTTGTTGGCCATTGGATTTCAGATGTTCTTGAATTTGGCGGGCGTAATGCGCCAAAGCCAATTCGTCGTGACCCAAGATGGCGAGGTTCAGGCGACCTTCCAACAAGGAGTTGAGCAAGATGTCCAAGCGCATCTTGTCGGCCGGGCTTTGGTAAAAATCGTTCATGGGCCATCCATCCGCTTAGGCTTCAGGTGAAGAGAAAACCGTTTTCATCGAAGCGCATATTGTCGGGGACAACCGGCTTGGGCTTGGTCAGGCCTCTGGCCCCCGCATACGACTGGTTGAGGTTGAACACATAGGCGATGACTTGCGCCACCGCATGGTAGAGCGCCTCGGGTATGGTTTGATCCAGCTGGGTCGTGAAATACAAGGCACGGGCCAGCTCGGGGGCCTCAAAGATGTGCACCTGATGGGCTTCGGCCTCTTCCCGAATGCGACGCGCCAGGTCGTCGGTGCCTTTGGCCACCAGCGAGGGCGCACCATCGCCGGTGGGGTCGTAGACCAAGGCCACGGCAAAGTGCGACGGGTTGGTGATGACCACATCCGCGTCTTTCACATTGCTCATCATGCGGTTGTTGGCCATCTCGCGCTGACGACGTCGAATCTGCTGACGAACCTCTGGCCGACCTTCGGCGTCTTTCATTTCGTCTTTGATTTCCTGAATCGACATCTTCAACTGCTTGTTGACTTGGTATTTCTGCAGCGGGACATCGGCCAGTGCAATGAGCACCAAGCCCATGCTCATCCAAAAGCAGGCGTCGATGATGATTTGCCCCGCATGCTTGATGCCGGTGTTCAAGTCCATGCGATTGAGGGTCACCAAGTCTTCGATGTTGGCGTTCACCGTGAACCACAAAATGGCGGCAATGAGCAAAAACTTCAACAAGGACTTGGTGAGCTCAATGAGCGCGCGCAGGCCAAACATTCGCCCCAAGCCTTTGATGGGGTCGAGCTTGTTCCACTTGGGCAACATGAGTTTGGGCGAAAAGATGTAGCCCCCCGCCAGGCCGGGGGCCAGCAAGGCCAGCACATACAGCAAAGCCATGAAGGGCAACACCAACCAAAACGCGTCCAGCATGGCCTGGCCAAAGTGCGTGGGCAGCAATTCGGATTTGTCGAGAATTTTGCGGTCGAACGCCAGTTGCGAGACAAACATCTGGCTGATGCGACCAAACATCCACTGGCCAGCGAAGGTGAAAAACACCGTGGCGGTGAACAACAAGATGGCCGTCGACAAGTCGACCGAACGGGCCACCTGCCCCTCTTCACGCGCCTTGTTCAGGCGCCGCGCTGTGGGTTCTTCGGTTTTTTCTTGGGAATCCGTGGCCATTGGTCATCACCCCCCTTTGGCAATCAGGATGTCACGCATGGCGCTGAAGGCCGCCACCCACAAACCGGCAATGCGCCCGGCGATGGTGGGGATGGCCATCCACAGCACCACAAAACCAATGAGGATCATGGCCGGGAAGCCCACCGAAAAAATGTTCAAGCTCGGTGCGGCACGGGTCATGAAGCCCAAGCCAATGTTCACAAACATCAGCGTCACCATGATGGGCAAGGCAATCAGCACCGCCGAGCCAAACATCAGCGAACTCCACTGAATGAGCTTGCCGAAAAACACCTGGGTGAACAGCGTGCCGCCAATGGGCAACAACTGAAACGACTCCAGCAACACCCCAAAGACGATCAAGTGGCCCCCGGTGGCCACAAAAATCAAGGTGGTGAGCAAGGTGAGGAATTGTGAGATCGTGGGCACGTTGCCCAGGTTGGGGTCAATGAGGTTGGCCATGGTCAAACCCATGGAGGCTGAAATGCTTTGCCCGGCCAGCACCACCGACGCGGTCACCAACTGCATCATCATGCCCATGGCAAAGCCAATGAACAGTTCATTGAAGACCACCACCAAGCCATCCAAGGTGAAGGGGTTGCGCGCCTCAAAAGGCATTTGCATGCCAATGAACACCGTGAGCACCACGGCCAGCGAAATCCGAATGCGGACGTTGACCGCGCGAATGGAATAAATGGAGGTGAACAGCAAGAAGGCCGAAATGCGCAACAGGGGCCACAACATCGCATAAAACGAGTTGAGGATGTCGAGCATGTCGAGGTTCATGCCTGCGCCTCACTCATCCAAACAACGAGGGAATGCGGCCGAACAACACGCGGGTGTAGTCCACCAAGTGGTTGATCATCCAGTGCCCCAGCATCGCCAAGGTGAGCCCCATGGCCACGAACTTGGGAATGAAGGTCAGGGTTTGTTCGTTGATGGATGTGGCGGCCTGAAAAATACCAATGAGCAAGCCCACCAACAACGCCACCAAGAGCAAGGGCCCCGCCAGCAGCATCGTCATCCACAGGGCCTGACGCCCCAGATCCACCACCATGGCCGTGTCCATGTGCGCTCCTTAATTCAAGGCAAAACTGGAGGCCAAAGAGCCCATGATGAGCCCCCAGCCATCGACCAGCACAAACAACATCAGTTTGAACGGCATGGAGATGATCATGGGCGAGAGCATCATCATGCCCATGGACATCAACACGCTGGCCACCACCATGTCGATCACCACAAAGGGGATGTAGAGCATGAAGCCAATGGTGAAGGCGCTTTTGAGTTCGCTGGTGACAAACGCGGGCACCAGCGTGGTGAAGGGCACGTCTTCAGGGCCCGCAATGTCTTTGGCCTTGGCAATTTGCGAGAACAACTGGATGTCGTCCTCGCGGGTTTGCGCCAGCATGAACGCACGAATGGGCGCTTCGGCTTTGGCCAAGGCCTCGGGGAATGGCAATTGGTTGTTCATGTAGGGGGCCACGGCGTTTTGGTAAACGTCCTCAAAGACCGGCGACATGATGAAAAAAGTCAGGAACAAGGCCAGACCAACCAACACGGTGTTGGGCGGTGTTTGGGCCGTGCCCAGAGCCTGCCGCAAGATGGACAACACCACGATGATGCGCACGAACGAGGTCATCATCAGGACGATGGACGGCAACAAGGTCAGCACCGTCATCAGGCCCAGCAGCTGCAGGTTCAGGCTGTATTGCTGCAAACCTTTGTTGTTGGTCACGGTGACCATGGGCAAGCCTTGCGCTTGGGCCCATTCGGGCAACAGGAGCAACACGCCCATGAGGGTCAGGGCCAACAGGCCTTTAAGGAGCAAGGGTCGATGGGTCATGGTGTTTGGCGGGGTCGACATCAGACCAAGCATGCAAGGTCTTGACCTCATTGGGGGAGACATTCAGGAGCAGGGTTTGGTCGTCCACCTGCACCAACACCAGCTTGTGGCGAATGCCCAGGGACAGGGATTCCCGGATTTGGATGCGTTGACCCAACCCCGTGAAATTGCGCCTCAGGCCAGTGCGACGCATCCACCAAAGGACGGCCCCAAGGGACAGCAGCACAACAAGAATACTTAATGCGTATTGCGACCAGTTCTGCATGGGTGGCCCATTATCTACGCGCTATAGTGATTGAATGCAACGCCTACGCTTTTTTTTCAGTCCGCTGCGAACCCTGGTTTGCGCCGCCACACTCTTGGGAATGGGCCTGCCCGCTTGGTCAGCCAGCTGGTTCCCGTTGGGGGTCTACGGCGACGCCGCCTCCTACTTTGACACCGGCAGTGTGCAAACCTCCGGCCAGATCCGCAAGGTCTGGACCATGCTCGACTACCGCAAGCCGCAATACAACCGCGCCAACATGAAGTTCATGTCCACGCGCGCCATGATGGAAATTGATTGCGCCCGTCACATGGCCCGCCCGCGCTCCATCTCGTATCACACGCAAGGCATGTTGGGCGGCCAGGTGATCAGCAGCGAAGGCATCTTTTCCGATTGGCAACCCATTGCGCCCAGCACCCCGCTGGGGGCCATCTTCAGTCAGGTTTGCAAGCCCAAAGATGAAGGCTGAACGCACGGG
>JAYPFZ010000029.1:0-3711 GCA_038126555.1 Betaproteobacteria bacterium | reverse complement strand
TGGATGTGTTTGCTGCTCCGCTGTTTGACTTCCGACACAGCAAAGCCCTCAAGGCGATTGGCACCCAAGTCATTCATTACCGCGAAGACGCCATCACCCACTTGCCACGCCTGCTGGGTGAGCATCCTCAGGCGGCCGTCTGGTTTGACAACGTGCTGGGCCAATTGCGCTACATCGAGCGCGATGAAAAGCGCCTGGCCCAACAACTCGCCGAAGTGAAAGCCGCCCTGCGCTACCGCCACTGGGGCAGCGTGCACGACTGGTTATCGGGCACGGTGCAATCGCCCCCCAACATCCAACACGTGCCTGCGCGTTGGGTGCACTTGAACGACCAAGGCCGGCAAGTGGCTTTGGCCGATGGCACCAAGGCCAAGACCGACGAAGAAATTCAGCGCCTGTTGGCGCAAGTGGGTGCGGTGGGGGTGTGGCAAGACCACGGCTGTCTGGACATGCTGCCCTTGAACACGCGGCGCTACTGGATGCCGTGGGCCTTTTCTTCCAGCCACTGGCATTGGCTGGAGATGGGCTGGGTCAACGCCTGAGCTGGTGCAGGGTCAGCCCCAGGCGGTCCATTTCTTTTTGCTCAACCTTGTCCTTCCAGGCCTGCACCTTGTTGCGGTCTTGCTCTTGCAAGGCCGTCATTTTTTGGTGCTCCTGATGCGCCACATCCAATTTGGCTTTGGCGCGTTTCACATTGAGCTCCTCGGCCTGCAAGTCGGCCTGCACCTTGTTGAGCAAGGTTTGCAACTGGTTCAAAAACGAGCTGAAGTTGGCCGCGTCAGACACACTGCGCAGCTGACGCAACTGCTCCTGCGCTTGCACTTGGTATTGCTCCATCATGCGAATCAGGTTTTGCTGATCTTGCAGCAGTTGCTGATGGCGCGACTTCACCGCATTCAGGGCCACTTGTTGGGCCGTGAGCGTCTCTTCGGTTTTCTTGGCCAGGACATCCCAGCATTTGCGTGCAATGACCATCATGAACCTCCCAGCAGTTGCCTCAATTGGTCCCAGGTGGCGTCCAGGTCATGCGGGGTGTTCATGTCCTGACGCAAGAAATGCAGAATGCCGGGCATGAGCCGCATGGCCATGTCCAGCTCCGGGTTGGTGCCCGACTCGTAAGCGCCCACCTGAATCAAGTCGGCGTTTTGTTGATAGGTCGACCACAAGCGCCGCACCTGATTGGCCAGGCGAAAGTCATCGGGCTTGAGCAGGTTTTGCGCGAGCCGTGAAATCGAACCATTCAAATCAATGGCGGGGTAATGCGCCATGTCGGCCAGCTTGCGCGAGAGCATCACCTGGCCATCCAGTGAGGCGCGGGCAATGTCCACGATGGGGTCAGACGCATCGTCACCTTCCGCAAGAATGGTGTAGATGGCCGTGATGGAACCGTGGCCGTGCCGCCCCACCCCACCGCGCTCAATCAAGTTGGGCAGCAAAGCGAACACCGACGGCGGATAGCCCTTGGCGGTGGGCGGCTCCCCAATCGCCAGGCCAATCTCGCGCTGCGCATGCGCCACGCGCGTGAGGCTGTCGCACAGCATGAGCACGTTCTTGCCTTGGTCGCGAAAGTATTCCGCAATCACATGGGTCATCTGGGTGGCTTTGAGGCGCAACACCGGCGAGACGTTCGCGGGTGCGGCCACCACCACCGACTTGCGCAGCCCCTCTTCGCCCAGGGTTTCCTGAATGAAGGCTTGCACTTCGCGGCCACGTTCGCCAATCAGGCCAATCACCACCACATCGGCTTTGGTGAATTTGGTCAGCATGCCCAAGAGCACGCTCTTGCCCACGCCCGAACCGGCCACCAAACCAATGCGCTGGCCACGCCCCAAGGTGAGCGCGCCATTGATGGCCTTGATGCCCACATCCAGCACTTCGTGAATCGGGCCTCGCTCCATGGGGTTGAGTGGTCGGCCCAGCAAATTCAGGCGCTCGTCGCACAAGGGTTGCGGCAGACCATCCAGCGCTTGGCCGCGCCCATCGATCACGCGGCCCAGCAGGGCATCGCCCACCATCACCTCTGGGGTGTGGCTGATCACACGGACCTCGTCGCCCGGACCCACGCCCACGGGCTCGGTCATGGGCATGAGGTAGAGCACGCTGTCGTTAAAGCCCACCACCTCGGCTTCCACCCGGTGGCCTTGACGCCCCATCACCTCACACAAGGCGCCCAGCGGCGCCATGATGCCTCGGGTTTCCAGGGTCAGGCCCACCAAACGAATCAAGGTGCCATGGCGCTGAGGCCGCCCCGCTTGAAGGCGGGGCAAGCAAGCATCGACGTCGGCATCAAAGTCCAGCATGGCTTACCTCGCGTCTCCGCGAATCATGTTGCGAATGGCCATGGCCACCCGGTTTTGGTCTTGATCGGTGATCATCTGAACGACCACCAGTTTGTCTTCGTAGCTGTTGGCGTTGGTCAGCAGCTCCGTTGGAATCTTGGGCTTGGCTTTTTTCTGTTCGGCCTGGATGCGCTTTTTCATTTCTTCCAGCGACTCACCGGCTTCTTCGTCGTCGGCGTCAGCCGCCAAAGCGACGGTGCCAGTGGCGGGGTCGACCGCCGCACCGTCCACCACCGCCAACGCCGTGGGGTCAACCCCTTCGGCCGCTGCGCCAGGGGCTTGGGCCTGAGCTTGCGCTTCGGCTTCGGCCTGCGCTTGCGCTTGCGCCTCGGCTTCGGCCTGGGCTTGCGCTTCGGCTTGGGCCTGGGCTTCGGCTTCGGCAAGCGCCGCAGCCGCCGCTTGCTCGTCGGCCAGTCGCTTGGCCTCTTGGGCCTCGATCAGGGCCTGCTCTTCGGCATGGGCTTGCTCCAAGCTGGCGTCGCCCGGCAAGGCCATGTTGGGGTTCTCCAGCAAATGCATGGCCAGCATGGCGTCGTTGTAGACCGACAAGGTGTCGTCTTGCTGGCGGGCTTCAAACGCAATTTGCGTGGCCGTGTTCGCGACTTCCTCGATTTCGGTCAAGTCCAGGTCTTTGCGCACCATGTTCATCAACATGGGGCGAATCACCCAAAAAATAAAGAAGGCACACATCAGGGTGCGCAACAGCACATTGACCCACTCAACCATGATCCACTCCCCCATCTGAGGCATCGATGACTCGGGAACTCACACTCAAGGGCGACGACGACAGGCTGGCGGCGCCTGCATTGGCACCCCCACGTCCTGCGTGACGACCGCCCAAGGCATTGGGCTTGAACGCCGATTGCGATTGCCATTCATCCACCGCCACCAACAACTGGCGGGCCATGGGCTCCAAGCGGTGCTCGATCAAATCGCTCACGCGCGTGTCCTTGCAACTCACTTTCACACTGCCGGGACTCAGCTGTGGGTCCGGCAAGATGTCAATGCCAGTCCAGCTCAAGTCGGGTTGCGACTTGATCAAATCGTGGTCGTGCGGGCTCAAGCTCACCGTCACCAAACCGGCGTGGGGCAAATCGAGTTCGCCCATGCACCGCTCAATCAGGCGCTGGATGGCTTGTGGCGACACCGACAACTCGGCCAACACCAGTTGTTCGGCCACGTGCACGGCCAAGCGCTTGAGGGCTTGCGACCAGGCGGTGGTGTCCTCCAAGGCTTTGGCCAACTGCTCGCCCACTTGCGTCATGAGGGCGCGAATTTCTGCATCGCGCTCGGCGGCCTGAGCCGTGAGGCTTTGGGATTGTTCGTTCAAGGCTTGGGCCACGGCCTGCTCGCAGGCTTGCGCCAATTGCGC
>JAYPFZ010000028.1:16254-25126 GCA_038126555.1 Betaproteobacteria bacterium | reverse complement strand
GTGCAGGCCTTGTT
Organism: Betaproteobacteria bacterium; assembly: GCA_038126555.1. Taxonomy (GTDB): domain Bacteria; phylum Pseudomonadota; class Gammaproteobacteria; order Burkholderiales; family Burkholderiaceae_C; genus Limnohabitans. The sequence goes on along the minus strand of JAYPFZ010000028.1, from coordinate 25,112 downwards.
CGATCAATGCGTGCGCTTCACGCCCACCTTTGCGGTCATGTCGAGCGAGCCACATGCCCGTGAATTGGCCCAGCGCTTGCGCGAGGCCGGTGCGTCGACCCAGGTGCTGGCAGGGCCTCAGGCCTTGGTGGAAGTCAGTGAGGATCCCAGCGTTGATGCCGTCATGGCTGCCATCGTCGGTGCGGCCGGTTTGCCGGCGTGTTTGGCTGCGGCGCGAGCGGGCAAGCGCTTGCTGCTGGCCAATAAAGAGGCCTTGGTGGTGGGGGGCGCTGTTTTCATGCAGGCCGTTCAGGCTGGTGGGGCCACCTTGTTGCCCATCGACAGCGAGCATTCCGCCATTTTTCAGTGCCTGCCCGAACGCCGTGAAACTTGGCCCGATGCCGTGGAGCGATTGATTCTCACGGCTTCTGGCGGGCCCTTCCGAACCTGGCAGCCTGATGCCTTGGCACAGGTGACCCCCGAGCAGGCGTGCGCGCACCCCAATTGGGTGATGGGCCGGAAAATTTCCGTCGACTCAGCCACCATGATGAACAAGGCCTTGGAAGTGATAGAGGCCCATTTTTTGTTTGGATTTGCCCCCGAGCAGATCGAGGTTCTCATTCACCCTCAAAGCGTAATTCACTCCATGGTGCAACTGCGCGACCAAGCCGTGATGGCCCAATTGGGCACGCCCGATATGCGGATGCCCATTGCCTTGGGCTTGTCCTGGCCTGAACGCATGGCGTCGGGTGCCACCGCTTTGGACTTTTCGCAACTCAGTGCATTGACCTTTGAAACCCGCGACGACCATCAGCATCGCCAACGCTTTCCGGGCTTGCAATTGGCCTGGGATGCGCTTGCTGGGCCCATTGGCACCACCGCGGTGCTCAATGCGGCCAATGAGGTAGCGGTGGCCGCATTTTTGGATGGTCAACTGCGTTTTGATCGCATCGCCGCGATCAATGCGGGTGCCATGGACGCGATCGTGCCCACCGGTGTGAATGGCTTGACTGATTTACTCGCCTGGGATGAAAGCGCTCGACGTTGGGCACGCGAACAGGTGAGGCGCTGGGCATGAGCGAATTGTTTTGGTTTCTGATCACCGCCATGGTGGTCATCACCGTTCACGAGCTGGGGCATTTGTTGGTGGCGCTCTGGTGTCGCATTCCCGTGACTCGTTTTTCGGTGGGGTTTGGCAGCCCGATATGGTCCAAGTCCATTCACTTGAAGTCCCAGCCGTTCCCACTCGAGGTGGCGTTGGCGCCAATCCCACTGGGGGGCTATGTTGCTTTTGTGGCCAAGGATGACGCGACGGAATGGGGCAGGGCGGGGCTGGATATGGCCTCACAACCCATTCTCAAACGTGCTTTGACACTGGCTGCCGGGCCGATGGCCAATTTGCTATTGGCCTGGGTCATCTGGTTGGCCTTGGGTCTGGCTGGCCAGCCGGTTGTGGCACCCAAGTTGGCTCAACCCACGCCGGGCAGTGTGCTCGACCGGATGGGGGTTCAGGCCGGAGATTGGGTTGAGGCGACGCGATTGGGGGACGGTGAATGGTCGCCGGTTCGCAGTTTGGGCGACTTGGCTCAAAGCTTGGAGCAGGCTTGGGAAGCGCAGTTGCCCCTCGATTTGGATGTGCGGCGGGGTCAGTCACAGACCCGTTTGAATGGCTTGGTTCAAGAGTCATCCTCGCCGATGCCCTCGTCCACCGGAAGCGGCATGGAACGCATGGGTTTCAGAGGCGCTTGGTCGGCCCCCGTCATTCGCCAAGTCTTGTCCGGTGGGGCTGCACAACGCGCGGGCTTGCAAGCCGATGATCTGGTCGTATCCATCAATGGGGTGTCGGTGAGTGATGCCCAAGGCTTGCTTCAAGCCGTTCGCATGGGCTTGGGTGGGGGCGTGGGTGCGCCACAGCAATGGATGGTTCAAAGGCAAGGTCGCTTACACGGCTTGGTGGTGTCACCCGAGCGGGTCATGCAACAAGGTGAACCCATCGGTCAAATCAAGGCCCGAGTGGGAGGGCCGCCGGTGACCCAAACCTTGCAATTGGATGGGGCCGAATCGGCTGCTCGTGCCTGGAACCAACTGGTGGCGCACAGTTCAGCTTTTGGTCAAGCTTTGACCCAGTTGTTCGATTTTCAAACCACCAGCAATGCCGAGCTCATGGGGCCTTTGGGCTTGGCGCAGCAGGCCAAAGGTTCAGCCGATCAGGGCTGGTCGAGCTGGTGGCTGTTCGTGGCCAGCCTCAGCATCAGTGTGGCATGGCTGAACTTGCTCCCTTTGCCCGTCTTGGATGGCGGCCAACTGGTTCTTCTGGGTTTGGAGCGTTTGGGCGGTGCCAAATTGGCGCAACAGGTGCGCGAAAAAAGTCATTGGATCGGGGTTTACCTGCTCATTGGTTTGATGGCCTGGGCTATCTACAATGATGTGGTTCGAACCTGGTTCGCCTCTTCCACCCTTTCTCGGTGAGTGATCTCATGTCCTTGAATGCTTTGATCAAAAAATTCGTGATGACGTCGATGGCGCTTTACGCCGCAACGGTGTTGGCCGTGACGCCCTTCAAGCTTGAAGACATTCGCATTGAAGGCCTGCAGCGGGTTGAGCCGGGCACGGTTTTGGCCAACTTGCCGTTCCGGGTGGGCGACAACTACAGCGACGAAAAGGGTGCCTTGGCCATTCGCCGCTTGTTCGATCTGGGCTTGTTCAACGACGTCAAGATTGCTGTGGAGGGCACCACCCTTAAATTGGTGGTTCAAGAGCGGCCCACCATCGCATTGGTTGATTTTTTGGGAACGGTCGAATTTGACAAGGCCGCACTCAGCAAGTCCCTCAAAGACATTGGCCTATCAATTGGCCGCCCCTTCGATAAATCGGTGGCTGAGCGTGCCGAACAAGAATTGAAGCGCCAATACATCAATCGCGGTTTTTACGGGGCGCAAGTGGTGTCCACCGTGACCCCCACCGACAAAAACCAAGTGCTGCTGACCTTCAACGTGGTCGAAGGCCAGGTGGCCAAGATCAGCAGCATTCGCATCAATGGCAATCAGGCGTTCAAGCAAGATGATTTGCTCGATTTGATGACCTTGGCGGCACCCAATTGGTTGTCGTGGTACACCAAAAATGACCGCTACGCCCAGTCCAAGCTCAATGGCGATTTGGAGGCATTGAAGTCGCATTACCTGACGCAAGGCTATTTGGAGTTCAACGTGGACTCCACGCAGGTGACGATTTCCCCAGACAAGCAGGCGATGTCCATCACCATCAACATCACCGAAGGCCCCAAATACACCGTTTCAGAAGTGGCCATGGATGGCAATTTCCTGGGTCAAGAAACCGACTTCCGTCGTGCAGTGCAGGTGAAGGTGGGTCAGCCCTACAACTTGGAAAAAGTCACCGCCACCATCAAGAGCTTTCAGGATTTGTATGGCGACTATGGCTACGCGTTCGCGCGCGTCAACCCGGTGCCCCAACTCGACCGCAAAAAAGGACTCGTCAAGCTGACCTTGCAGGCCATTCCAGGACGTCGTGTCTATGTTCGCCGCATTGTGTTGTCGGGTAATTCCAGAACCCGAGACGAGGTCATTCGCCGTGAGTTTCGGCAGATGGAGGCCGCTTGGTTTGACGGGCTCAAAATTCGCCAGTCGCGTGATCGCATCGATCGCTTGGGTTACTTCAAGAGTGTCAGTGTGGATCCCCAAGAGGTGGTGGGCACTCCCGATCAAGTGGATTTGGTCGTCAAAGTCGAGGAAAAGCCCACGGGTGCGCTGCAGTTGGGAGCGGGTCTTTCATCCGCTGAAAAACTGTTTTTGTCGTTCTCGATTTCTCAAGACAACTTCTTGGGATCTGGCAACTTCTTGGGTCTGCAGGTCAACACCAGTCGCTACAACCGCGTCTATGCCTTGGACACCACCGACCCTTATTTCACCCAGGATGGCGTTTCACGCACCTACAGCCTCTACCACCGCTTGAGCAAGCCCTACAGCGATCAGTTGGGCAGCTATGCCTTGATCACCAACGGCGCAGGCATCAAATTTGGCGTACCTGTGGCCGAGTCTGACCGCATTTTTGTTGGCGCATCTGCTGAAACCACCGAGATTCAGGTGGGGGATGCCATGCCTGAGGTCTACAACAAATTCATTACCGATTTTGGGTCCAAGTCAAAGTCTTATCCCTTCACGTTGGGTTGGAGTCGCGATCGACGTAACAGCGCGTTGACACCCTCACAAGGTTACTTGGCACGCGTCAACTCCATGTTGGCCACGGCTGGTGACGTGAAATACACCCGGTTGAATGCCCAATATCAATACTTCAATGAGTTGTCTCGCAAATGGACCTTGGGTATGAACACCGAGTTTGGCTATGGCAAAGGATTGGACGGTAAACCTTTCCCGGTGTTCAAGAATTTTTATTCCGGTGGTTTGGGATCGGTGCGTGGCTACACCCAGGGCTCACTGGGCCCCAGCAGCACGGCAACCAATACCCTCACTGGGGTCACCAGCGATGTCTCCATTGGCGGCGCCAAGATGGTTCTGATGAACTTGGAATTGATCACGCCGATGCCGGGTTCCGGCCAAGACAAAACCTTGAGGGTGTTTGGATTTGTGGATGCGGGCTCTGCATTTGCAGAGACAGATAACATCAGCCTGAGTGAACTGCGCTATTCGACTGGTTTGGGCTTGAGCTGGATTTCACCCGTTGGCCCCTTGAAGTTTGCATGGGCCCAACCGCTGAAGCACAAGAGCACCGATAAAATTGACCGCATTCAATTCCAACTGGGCACTGCATTCTGATGAGCACCGTTTTTCGACTGATTCTGTCCCTCACTCTTGGCTGGTCAGCGCTGATGGCGCAGGCCAGTGAGCTCAAGATTGGGTTCATCAACACCAACCGCATTTTTCAGGAAGTCAATCTGGCGAAAAATGCGCAGGTTCGTTTGCAACAAGAGTTCTCCAAGCGCGAAAAGCAAATTGTGGAGTTGGGCAACTCGCTCAAAGCCAGCTCGGATCAGTTTGATCGCGACCAACCCACTTTGAGCGAAGCCCAACGCATTGCTCGTCAGCGCCAATTGGCCGAGCTGGATCGCGATTTGCAGCGTCGTCGCCGTGAGTTTCAAGAAGACCTGAACGCACGTCGCAATGAAGAACTCGAACAAGTTCGCATCAAAGCCAATCGCATCATCAAGCAATTGGCCTCCGATGAAAAATACGACCTCATTCTTCAAGATGCCGTATGGATTGCGCCTAAGCACGACATCACCGACAAGGTGATCAAGGCCATCAATGCCGGCGCTAAATGACCCCAGGCGTGTCGATTCGACTCTCTGAAATTGCCAGTCACCTTCAGGCCCAGCTGATTGGCGACCCCGATTGCCTGATTCATCGCATTGCCTCGCTCACCGAGGCCAAACCCGGCGATCTGGGTTTTTTGAGTCATGAGCGTTATCGCCATCAACTGACCGACTTTCGTGGCAGTGCCGTTTTGGTATCGCCGCGTCATCAAGGGTGGGCACCTGAAGGTGTTCATCAGGTGCTGGTTGAGGATGTTTATCTCGCTTATGCCAAGCTGACCCAATTGTGGCGTCGGCATCAATCGCCCACTTCGGGGCCCAAGATCCATCCTAGTGCCGTCGTTCATCCTTCGGCCTGGGTGGACGAAGACGTTCACATTGGGCCTTTGTGTGTGATCGAGGCTGGCGCACGCATCGGTTCGGGCTCGCGCCTCATGGCCCATGTTTGTGTGGGCGAAGGGGTGTCCATTGGCCAGCGGGCGGTTTTGCACCCGGGGGTGGTGTTGGGTGCCGATGGCTTTGGCTTTGCCCTGAATCAGGGGCAATGGGAAAAAATTGAGCAACTCGGTCAGGTCATCTTGGGTGACGACGTGGAGTTGGGTGCCAACACCTGTGTGGATCGCGCGGCACTGGGCGACACCGTGTTGGAAACTGGGGTCAAGATCGATAACTTGGTGCAAATTGGGCACAACGTGCGCATTGGCGCCCACTCGGCCCTGGCGGGTTGCGTTGGCATTGCCGGTAGCGCGCGAATCGGTGCACGTTGTCAGATTGGAGGGGGCGCCATTGTGCTGGGCCACCTTCAAATCGTTGACGACGTGCACATCTCCGCTGCCTCGGTGGTCACGCGGTCGATCCTGAAAGCAGGCCAATACACTGGACTGTTTCCCCTCGACGACAATGTGGCCTGGGAGAAAAATGCGGCCAGCCTTCGACAATTGCATCGGTTGAGGGATCGCATCAAGGCCCTCGAAGCTCACCTCAAGAAAGCAATCCAATGACGCTCGACATTCATGACATCCTGAAGCAATTGCCTCACCGTTACCCCATTTTGTTGGTGGATCGGGTGGTGGAGTTGGTGCCTGGTGAGCGGATTCGCGCACTCAAAAACGTCACCATCAATGAGCCCTTCTTCAATGGCCATTTCCCTCATCGTCCCGTCATGCCTGGGGTGTTGATGTTGGAGGCCTTGGCTCAGTCCGCCGCCTTGTTGGCGTTCGCCACCTTGAACGTGACGCCCGACGACAACAGCGTCTACTACTTTGCTGGCATCGACGGGGCGCGATTCAAGCGGCCCGTGGAGCCCGGTGACCAACTCATCATGGACGTGAAATTGGAGCGGATGAAAGCTGGCATCTTCAAGTTTTCGGCGCAAGCCAGCGTGAGCGATGCCTTGGCTGTCGAGGCTGAGTTGATGTGCACCATGAAAACCATCAACCCCTGAGGCCATGAGCAACATTCACCCCACAGCCTTGGTTGATCCCAAGGCCAGCCTGGATTCGGACGTTGAGATAGGGCCCTACACGATTGTGGGGCCTGACGTTCAGATTGGGTCTGGCACCCGCATAGGTGCGCATTGTGTGATTCAAGGTCACACCACCATCGGACAGCGCAACCAAATTTTCCCGTTCAACTCTTTGGGTGCAGCGCCACAAGACAAGAAATACCGTGGTGAACCCACTCAGTTGGTGCTGGGCGATGACAACACGATTCGTGAGTTCTGCACGTTCAACACGGGCACAACCCAAGATGTGGGCGTGACGCGCGTGGGCAATGACAACTGGATCATGGCCTACGTGCACTTGGCGCACGATTGCCAGGTGGGTAACCACACCATCTTTGCCAACAACTCCCAATTGGCAGGCCATGTGGTGGTCGATGACTGGGCGATATTGGGTGGCTTTACCGTGGTCCACCAGTTTTGTCGGATTGGTGCTCACGCCTTCACGGCCATGAACACCCTGTTGTTTGCCGACTTGCCGCCATTCGTCATGTGCCAAGGGCAACCCGCATCGGCCCGCAGCATGAACTTCGAGGGCTTGCGTCGGCGCGGTTTCAACAGCGAGCGTTTGCAGGCGGTCAAGGCCATGCACAAATTGCTGTATCGCGATGGCTTGGCCCTCAAGGAGGCCATGACGCGTGTTGGCGAATTGACCAATACTTATCCGGAGGCCGCTCCAGACATTGAGATGATGCTGAACTTCTTGGCGAACACCCATGAGCAGCGAGGCATCGTCCGATAAGTCCAAAACCATCGCCATGGTGGCTGGAGAGGCCTCTGGTGACTTATTGGCTTCAGGTTTGCTGGCCCACCTCCGAGCCTTGAATTGGCCCATTCAGGTCGAGGGCGTGGCTGGACCCAAGATGACGGCGCAGGGCATGCAGGCCTTGCACTCGGCCGATCGATTAGCCGTACGCGGTTATTGGGAAGTGCTCAAGCACTACCGATCATTGGTCGCGCTGCGCAATGGCTTGATCGAGCGCTGGAGTCAACAGCAACCGTCGGTTTTCATTGGTGTGGATGCCCCTGACTTCAATTTGCATTTGGCGCTTCGGCTTCGTCAACAAGGCATTCCCACCGTGCAATACGTGTGCCCAGCGATTTGGGCCTGGCGCCCCGAGCGGCTGGCGCTCATGAAGCAAGCCTTGGATCACGTTTGGTGTTTGTTTCCATTCGAGCCCGAGTTGTTGACGCAAGCAGACATCAATGCCACCTATGTCGGCCATCCATTGGCCCATTGGATCCCCGAGCAAGTGGATGTTCTTGCGGCTCGCACCGAGTTGGGTTGCCATCCTGATCGTCCGGTGTTGGTGCTCATGCCAGGCAGCCGTGCAGCGGAACTCGATGGCTTGCTGCTCCGGTTTTTGCAAGCCACCCAGATGCTGGTTCAGCAACACGCGGGGCTTCAGGTGGTGGTGCCCACCTTGCCGCGCTTCGTGTCCCGGGTGAATCAAGCCGTCCAAGCCAGTGGCTTGCAAGCCCACGTGCGTGTGGTGGAAGGCCAATCGCATCTGGCTTTGGCGGCGGCCTCTGTGGTGATGGTGGCCAGTGGCACGGCCACGCTGGAAGCGGCCTTGTTCAAAAAACCCATGGTCATTGCTTATCACATGCCTTGGCTCAGCTGGCAAATCACCCAACGCAAAAAACGTTTGCCGTGGGTGGGCCTGCCCAACATTTTGGCGCGTGATTTTTTGGTCCCGGAATTGATTCAAAACGATTGCATCCCTGATGCTTTGGCGCGTGAGGTGAGCCGCTGGCTGAATCAGCCTCAAGCCGTGCATCGCTTGGAACAACAGTTGATGCACTTGCACCAGTCGCTCAAACGACCCACCCACGAAAGCATGGCCGAAACCTTGAAGCCATGGGTGTTGAAGCATGCAGGGTGAATTGAATTGGCGTTTGCCTGGCTTGTGCGCTGGCGTGGATGAGGCGGGCAGGGGGCCTTTGGCGGGGCCGGTTTTTGCTGCCGCTGTGATCCTGAATGATCGCAAGCCCATTTCAGGTTTGAAAGACTCCAAGCTGCTCAGTGCCAAACGTCGCCAGCAATTGCACGATGAGATCCTCGACAAGGCGCTTTGCGTCCAAGTGGCT
>JAYPFZ010000028.1:0-16244 GCA_038126555.1 Betaproteobacteria bacterium | reverse complement strand
ACATCCTGCAGGCCACGTTGTTGGCCATGAAGCGAGCCATTGAGGGCTTGCGGCTTAAGCCCATTCAGGTCTTGGTGGATGGCAATCGGGTGCCCCAAGTCGATGTGCTGGTGGAGGCCGTGGTGGGGGGTGACCGAATGCACGCCGAGATTTCTGCGGCTTCAATCGTTGCCAAAGTGAGCCGTGACCACTGGTGCGAAGAAGCTGAGTTGCAGCACCCGGGCTACGGTTTTGCCCAGCACAAAGGCTATGGCACGCCTGAACATTTAGACGCCCTCAAGCGATTGGGGCCTTGCCTTGTGCATCGACGATCTTTCCGACCCGTCAAGCTTGCCGAAGAAGGGCTTTTGCCATGACCGCCATGCCAACCGAAGTCATTGCTTCCAAGCAAAACCCCTGGTTCAAGCAGTTGCGCTTGCAGGCGCTGGACAACAGCCTTTACAAACGCAGCGGGTGGCTGTGGCTTGAAGGGGACCACCTCATTCGTGCGGCTTTGGATCAAGGCTTGGCGTGTGACACCTTGGTCATGAGTGACGCACCCTCATCCTCGCCAGAGTTGGCGGCTTTGGTTCGACGCGTGGCCCAGGTGCGTGTGGTGAGCGCAGAATTGTTCGCCTCATTGAGTCAGCTGCCCTCTGGGTCTCAAGTTGGCGCTTTGGTGGCCTGTCCTGCGCCTCAGCCCCTGAGGTCGCAGACGCCCACCGTGGTGTTGGATCGCATCCAGGATGTGGGTAATTTGGGTTCGATTTTGCGGTCGGCCGCTGCCTTTGGGATTCGGCAGGTGATAACCCTGCGGGGTTCAGCCGCAATTTGGAGCGCCAAAGCCATTCGAGCGGGCATGGGGGCGCACTTTGCCTTGAATCTCCACGAAGACTTGGAGGCCCAAGACTTGGCGGTTTTGTCCGACATGCCCTGGATCGCGACCTCCTCTCATGAAGGGCAAGCCTTGTCCACTTTGGAGGGGGGCGTGCCCTGGCCAGGCGTTTGGTTTTTTGGCCATGAAGGTCAGGGCTTGAGCGCCGAGTTGGCTCAGCGTTGTGCGGTGAAAGTTCAAATTCCACAGCCTGGTGGCCAAGAGTCCCTGAACGTGGCGGCTGCGGCTGCGATTTGCCTGTACGAGTCGAGCCGGAATCAGGGTAGCCCCCTATAATGCCGACACTTCTACACAAGCCCCAGTCCGTTCACCGAATCCATCTGATCCCTGCGATCCGAACAGTGGCCTTGCGCCATTGAAAAACGATGATGTGCCTCGTGCGCTGGGGTTTGTCCAACTTCGGAGATCTCAGTGCTTTCGTCTCTCAAGGGTTCATTCCCTCGCGCCATTCTGGCTCTGGCTGACGGCACCACCTTCACTGGTCACTCGATTGGCGCTGCCGGTCACACCATCGGTGAAGTGGTTTTCAACACGTCCATCACGGGTTATCAGGAAATCCTGACCGATCCCAGTTATTGTCAGCAAATCGTCACGCTGACCTATCCCCATATTGGTAACTACGGCGTCAATCCTGAGGATGTCGAGTCCGATCGCGTGCATGCCGCGGGCCTGATCATTCGGTCTTTGCCCTTGCGCCATTCCAACTTCCGGGCCTCTCAAGACTTGAGTGCTTATTTGCAAGCCCAGAACACCGTTGCGATTGCCGACTTGGATACCCGGGCATTGACGATTCATTTGCGCGAAACGGGTGCACAAAACGGTGCCATTGTGGCGCTGGCCCCCGATCAAGACATCACCGATGAGGCCTTGGCCCAAGCCGTGGCCTTGGCCCGTCAAGCCCCGGCCATGGCTGGCAGCGACTTGGCCAAAGTGGTCACCACCAGCAAACCCTATGCTTGGCGTGAGACCGAATGGCAGCTGGGGGAGGGCTATGGGACGCTGACTACCCCGCGTTTCAAAGTGGTCGCCCTCGACTTTGGCGTCAAGAAAAACATTTTGCGCATGTTGGCTCAGCGCGGCTGCGATGTGACGGTTGTGCCGGCACAAACCTCGGTTGAGGACATCCTCGCCCTCAAGCCCAATGGCGTTTTCCTCTCCAACGGCCCTGGTGATCCAGAGCCTTGCACTTACGCCATTGCCACGACTCAGGCGCTCTTGGCGCAACGCCTGCCGATCTTTGGCATTTGCCTGGGCCATCAAATTTTGGCACTGGCCAGTGGGGCCAAAACGTTCAAAATGAAGTTTGGTCACCATGGCGCCAACCATCCGGTCAAGGACTTGGCCTCAGGTCGCGTCAGCATCACCAGTCAAAACCATGGGTTTGCGGTCAACATGGAAACCATGCCCACTCACCTCAAGGCCACGCACGTGTCCTTGTTTGACGGCACCCTGCAAGGCTTGACGCACACGCAGGCTCCCGCTTTCAGTTTCCAGGGGCACCCGGAAGCCTCACCCGGGCCGCACGACATCGGCTACCTATTCGATCAATTCACGGCCCTGATGGAGGGGCGTCAACATGCCTAAGCGCTCAGACCTCAAAAGCATTCTCATCATCGGCGCGGGCCCCATCATCATTGGTCAGGCCTGCGAATTCGATTACTCCGGCGTTCAGGCTTGCAAAGCCCTCAGGGAAGAGGGCTATCGCGTCATTCTGATCAACAGCAACCCCGCCACGATCATGACGGATCCGGCCACTGCCGATGCCATCTACATTGAGCCCATCCAGTGGCCAATCGTTGAGCGCATCATCGAAAAAGAAAAACCAGATGCCATCTTGCCCACCATGGGTGGACAAACCGCTCTCAACTGCGCCCTCGATTTGTGGCGTCACGGCGTGCTGGAGCGACATGGCGTGGAGCTCATTGGTGCCAGCCCCGAGGCGATTGAAAAGGCTGAAGACCGACTGAAATTCAAAGACGCCATGACCAAGATCGGCTTGGGTTCAGCGCGCTCTGGCATCGCGCATTCCATGCAAGAGGCCTGGAACGTTCAGCAACAAGTCGGATTCCCTGCGGTCATTCGCCCGAGCTTCACATTGGGCGGCACGGGCGGCGGCATTGCCTACAACGCCGAAGAGTTTGAAACCATTTGCAAGCGGGGCTTGGAAGCCTCGCCCACCAATGAGTTGCTCATCGAAGAGTCGTTGTTGGGTTGGAAAGAGTATGAGATGGAAGTGGTTCGCGACAAGGCGGACAACTGCATCATCGTGTGTTCCATCGAGAACCTGGATCCCATGGGCGTTCACACGGGTGACTCCATCACCGTGGCTCCTGCACAAACCCTCACGGACAAGGAATACCAAATCATGCGCAACGCCTCCATTGCGGTGTTGCGTGAAATTGGCGTCGACACCGGGGGCTCGAATGTGCAGTTTTCGATCAACCCCAAAGATGGTCGCATGATCGTCATTGAGATGAACCCCCGGGTTTCACGTTCATCGGCGCTGGCTTCCAAAGCCACGGGTTTCCCCATTGCCAAAGTGGCGGCCAAATTGGCCATTGGCTACACCTTGGACGAGTTGCGCAACGACATCACGGGCGGTGCAACCCCGGCGAGCTTCGAGCCCAGCATCGACTATGTGGTCACCAAAATCCCCCGGTTTGCCTTTGAAAAATTTCCCCAGGCCGATAACCGCCTGACCACGCAGATGAAATCGGTGGGTGAGGTCATGGCCATTGGTCGCACTTTCCAAGAGTCATTCCAAAAGGCCTTGCGCGGTTTGGAAGTGGGTGTGGATGGACTCAATGAAAAAACCCAGGATCGCGAAGAGCTGGAAAAAGAGTTGGGCGAACCAGGTCCCGAGCGCATTTGGTACGTGGGCGACGCCTTCGCCCAAGGCATGTCTGTCGAAGAGGTGCACGCGCTGACCAAGATTGACCCTTGGTTTTTGGTCCAAATCCACGACATCGTGCAGGTGGAGCTCGAGTTGGAGCGCCATACCCTCAAGGATTTGGACGCGGACACGGTGTGGGCCTTGAAAGCCAAGGGCTTCTCTGACCGTCGATTGGCCAAGTTGTTAAAAACCAGCGAGCAAGCGGTGCGTTCGCACCGACGCAACCTTGGGGTTCGTCCGGCCTACAAACGCGTGGATACCTGTGCAGCTGAGTTCTCCACCGAAACGGCTTACATGTATTCGACCTACGAAAAACAATGCGAGGCCGCACCGACCAACCAGAAAAAAATCATGGTCTTGGGTGGTGGCCCCAACCGAATCGGTCAAGGCATTGAATTCGATTACTGTTGCGTTCACGCGGCCCTGGCCATGCGTGAAGATGGCTATGAAACCATCATGGTCAATTGCAACCCCGAGACGGTGTCCACCGACTACGACACCAGCGATCGTCTGTATTTCGAACCCTTGACGCTCGAAGATGTCTTGGAAATCGTGGACAAGGAAAAGCCAGCGGGTGTCATCGTTCAATACGGTGGTCAAACCCCGCTCAAACTGGCTTTGGGGTTGGCCGAGGCGGGCGTGCCCATCATTGGCACGTCACCCGACATGATCGATGCAGCCGAGGATCGTGAACGCTTCCAAAAATTGCTCACCGAGTTGGGTTTGCTCCAGCCACCCAATGCCACGGCGCGCACCGAGTCTGAAGCTTTGGCCAAGGCCGAAGCCTTGGGTTACCCCTTGGTGGTGCGCCCCAGCTACGTGCTGGGTGGACGCGCCATGGAAATCGTGCACGAGCAACGCGACTTGGAGCGCTACATGCGCGAGGCCGTGAAGGTGAGCAACGACTCGCCGGTCTTGCTCGATCGCTTTTTGAGCGATGCCATTGAATGCGATGTGGACTGTCTGAGCGATGGTCAGCAAGTTTTCATTGGTGGCGTGATGGAGCACATTGAGCAAGCGGGTGTGCACAGTGGGGACTCGGCGTGTTCCTTGCCGCCTTATTCCCTGTCGGCTGAAACGATTGAAGAACTCAAGCGGCAGACTGGCGCCATGGCCAAAGCGCTGAAGGTGGTGGGTTTGATGAATGTGCAATTTGCCATTCAGCGCCTCAATGGCCAAGACACCATTTATGTCTTGGAAGTGAATCCGCGTGCCTCGCGCACCGTGCCCTTTGTGTCCAAAGCCACCAGCATTCCATTGGCCAAAGTGGCCGCTCGATGCATGGCTGGTCAAACCCTGGCCGAACAGGGCATCACCCAAGAAATCCACCCGAGCTATTACAGCGTCAAGGAAGCGGTTTTCCCGTTTGTGAAATTCCCAGGCGTCGACACCATTTTGGGCCCCGAAATGAAATCGACCGGTGAAGTCATGGGTGTGGGCCGGACTTTTGGTGAGGCCTTCATCAAGAGCCAAATGGCTTCTGGAACCCACTTGCCCAAGTCCAGCGATGCGGTGCGCAAGGTCTTTTTGTCGGTGAAAAATGCCGACAAAGCCCGTGCCGTGGCGGTGGCCAAGAGCCTGGTGGACATGGGCTTTGATTTGGTGGCCACGCGTGGCACTGCGGCTGCATTGGAAGCGGCTGGTTTGCCGGTGGCTCAGGTCAACAAGGTCACTGAGGGTCGCCCCCATGTGGTGGACATGATCAAGAACAATGAAATTGCTTTGGTCATCAACACCGTGGAGGAGCGGCGCAATGCCATTGCCGATTCGCGACAGATTCGAACCACGGCGCTGCTGGCTCGGGTGACCACCATCACCACCATTGCCGGTGCTGAAGCGGCTGTTCAAGGCATGCAGTGCCTGAACGACTTGGATGTGTATGCCCTGCATGATCTGCACAGCCAACTGACCATTTAAATCAACGTAACGATTGAGCCGCTGGGCTTGATGCCCGGCGGTTTTTATTTAGGGAGACCAGGGATGAGTACCGTACCCATGACCAAACGTGGCGCTGAATTGTTGAAGACGGAATTACATGAACTCAAGACCGTTCAGCGACCCGCAGTCATCAACGCCATTGCCGAGGCACGCGCACAAGGCGATTTGAGTGAAAACGCCGAATACGATGCAGCCAAGGATCGTCAAGGTTTCATCGAAGGCCGCATCCAGGAAATTGAGGGCAAATTGTCCGCAGCACAAATCATCGACCCGGCGAGTGTCGATGCAGGCGGGCGTGTGGTGTTTGGCGCCACGGTGGAGCTGGAGGCCACGAGCACGGGTGAAACGGTGACTTATCAGATCGTGGGCGAGGACGAGGCCGACATCAAACAAGGGCTGATCAACATCAGCTCACCCATTGCCCGCGCTTTGATTGGTAAAGAAGAAGGGGACGAAGTCCAAGTGCAAGCGCCTGCTGGCGTGAAAAGCTACGAAATCGTGGCGGTTCATTACCGCTGAGCTTGAGGGGTGAGTGACATGACCAACAACGCCAGCGATCGCTTGGGCTTTGTTGCCCTGATGAGCACCGCCTTGTGGTGGGGCAGCCTGACGGCGCTGGGCTTGGTGTTTGTGCCCGGTTTGTTTTTGTGGTGGCCTGAAAAGGCGGTTGCGGGAACCTTCGCTGGACACCTATTCAAGCTTCATGCGTGGATGAGCATGGCCTTGGTGGTGACCTTGTTGGTGATTGATCGCATTCAGGCCTGGAAGAGCCAACAACTGAGCCAAACCGGTGCGGTGTGGTCCATGCGGTTGGCTTTGGGTTTGATCGTTTTGCAGGAGCTGTGGATTGCTCCGCACATCATGGCCAGAGACAACCTTGCGTTGTGGCACAACTTGGGCAGTGCGGCTTTGCTGGGGCAGTGGGCATTGGCCACACGCCACTTGCACGCCCTGTGGCGGCAAAGCGGCGCCACAGGATCCCCTTAACCCAGGCTGCGTTTTTTGACTGATTTTTGCTTGGGTTTGGAGCGTTTGACTTTGCCGCTGGCGGTCAGTCGTTGATTCCCCAGCACCTTCACGTGTCTAACCTCAGGGCGTTGGCCGCCGCGGGAGCTGTTGCGAACCATCTTCACCACTTTGGGGCCAGGGCGTCGATCTTCATCGATGGTCTTCTCTTTTTCGGGGATGGGGCGCCAAAACACCAGCAATTTGCCAATGTGTTGCACCACGGCCGCGCCGTGTGCGTCGGCGATCTGGCTCAGCCAAGCTTGGCGTTGTTCACGATCATCGGCGTGGGCGCGCACCTTGATGAGCCCATGGGCATTGAGGGCTGAATCGATTTCGCGGAGCACGGCGGGTGTGAGCCCATCGGAGCCAACCGCAACCACAGGGTCCAAATGGTGGGCTTGAGCGCGCAAGTCGCGAATTTCAGAGGTAGTCAGGGTGAGTGCGGTCATGTCGCTATTATCCCGTTGGAAAGCGCATTCATGAAAGTCAAAACCAAAAGTAAAAAAGTCAACAAAGCGTGGTTGAACGACCACGTGCATGACCCCTATGTCCGAATGGCCCAAAAGGAAGGTTTTCGCTCGCGCGCGGCCTTCAAGCTCAAGGAAATCGACGAGACCTTGCACCTGATTCAGCCGGGCCAGGTCGTGGTGGATCTGGGTAGTACGCCAGGCGCTTGGTCGCAATACCTGCGTCGCCGCTTGTCACCCCAAGGGGCGGCGGTGGGCGACTTGAACGGCACGATCGTGGCCATGGACTTGTTGCCCATGGAGCCCATTGAAGGGGTCACCTTCATTCAGGGCGATTTCCGCGAAGAGGCAACCTATGAAGCCGTTTCCGCCTTGCTGGAGGGGCGAGCTGTGGATGTGGTGGTGTCCGACATGGCGCCGAATTTGTCCGGCATCGAATCGTCTGATGCGGTTCGAATCGGGCATTTGGTGGAGCTGGCGGTCGATTTCACCCTGCGCCATGCCCATGAGCGTGGGGCTTTGGTGGTGAAGTTGTTTCACGGCAGCGGGTACAGCCAGTTGGTCAAGCTGTTCAAGGACCACTTTCGCATCGTCAAGCCCATCAAGCCCAAAGCCAGTCGGGACAAGTCTTCCGAGACTTTTTTGGTGGGGATGGGATTGAAAAATCGCCTCAGGGCCTCAGATGAATGAAATAGGTCACAAGGCGTGTAGGGGCATGAGACCCTAGCCGCTTCAGGGTAGCTGGCCTGAAGACCCAAGGGGGTTGGCCATGCGCCTAAAATGGGCCACAACAGCTGCATCCCGCGGTGTTTTTCGTTGACTGGAGTCAGACTTGAACAATCAATGGTTCTCAAAATTGGCAATCTGGATGGTGATTGCCTTGGTGTTGTTCACCGTGTTCAAGCAGTTTGACAACCGAACCGCCACGGGCAGCAATTACATGGCCTACTCCGACTTCCTCGACGAAGTTCAGGCGCGCCGAATCAAGTCGGCGGTGATCCAAGAAGGGCAGGCTGGCACGGAAATCGTGGCCATTACCGCCGACGATCGCCGCATTCGCTCCTATGCCACCTACCTCGACCGTGGCCTCATTGGCGACTTGCGAAGCAACAACGTCAAGTTCGATGTCAAGCCCCGCGAAGAAGGCTCCTTGCTGATGACCTTGTTGGTCAGCTGGGGACCCATGCTTTTGCTCATTGGGGTTTGGGTTTATTTCATGCGCCAAATGCAAGGCGGCGGCAAAGGCGGGGCATTCAGCTTTGGCAAAAGCAAGGCCCGCATGCTGGACGAAAACAACAACCAAATCACCTTCGCCGATGTGGCCGGCTGCGACGAAGCCAAAGAAGAGGTGAAGGAAGTGGTGGAGTTCCTCAAGGACCCACAAAAGTTCCAAAAATTGGGTGGCCGCATCCCTCGTGGTTTGTTGCTGGTCGGCCCTCCCGGCACCGGTAAAACCTTGTTGGCCAAAGGCATCGCGGGGGAAGCCAAAGTGCCGTTCTTCAGCATTTCTGGCTCCGACTTTGTTGAAATGTTCGTGGGTGTGGGTGCCGCGCGGGTGCGCGACATGTTTGAAAACGCGAAAAAGAATGCGCCCTGCATCATCTTCATCGATGAAATCGACGCGGTGGGCCGCCAACGTGGCGCCGGCTTGGGCGGTGGCAACGATGAGCGCGAACAAACCCTCAACCAAATGCTGGTTGAGATGGATGGTTTTGAGACCAATTTGGGTGTGATTGTGGTGGCCGCCACCAACCGCCCCGACATCCTGGACGCCGCCTTGTTGCGACCTGGCCGTTTCGACCGACAAGTCTTCGTGAGCCTGCCCGATATCCGAGGCCGTGAGCAAATTTTGAACGTGCACATGCGCAAAATCCCTGTGGGCCAAGACGTCAATGCGGCGGTGATTGCCCGTGGCACGCCAGGCATGAGCGGTGCAGACTTAGCCAACCTCACCAACGAGGCCGCCCTGATGGCGGCACGCCGCAACGCGCGTGTGGTGGAGATGCAAGACTTCGAGAAGGCCAAAGACAAAATCCTCATGGGACCCGAGCGCAAGAGCATGGTCATGCCCGAGGACGAGCGTCGCAACACCGCCTACCACGAAGCGGGTCACGCCCTCATTGGCAAGCTCCTGCCCAAATGTGATCCTGTGCACAAGGTCACCATCATCCCGCGTGGCCGAGCCTTGGGCGTGACCATGAGCCTGCCCGAAAAAGACCGCTACAGCTACGATAAAGACTACATGCTCAATCAAATCAGCATGCTGTTTGGGGGGCGCATTGCGGAAGAGGTCTTCATGAACCAAATGACCACCGGTGCTTCCAACGACTTCGAGCGCGCCACGCAAATTGCCCGTGACATGGTCATGCGCTATGGCATGACCGAAGCGTTGGGCCCCATGGTTTATGCCGAGAATGAAGGCGAAGTCTTTTTGGGTCGCTCGGTGACCAAAACCACCAACATGAGTGAATCGACCATGCAAAAGGTGGATGCTGAGGTGCGCAAAATCATCGACACCCAATACAGCTTGGCTCGCCAACTCATTGAAGAGCATGCCGACAAAATGCATGCCATGGCCAAAGCCCTGTTGGAGTGGGAAACCATCGACATGGAGCAAATCGACGACATCATGGACGGCAAGGATCCACGGCCTCCCAAGGATTGGACGCCGCGCACCCCGAACTCTGGTGGCGGCTCAGGGGGCGAGCCCATGAGCAATGAACCTGCGCCCACCACGGCTTGAAGCCCGTGAGTCATTCGCAACTTTCAGTGGGGCATTTGCCCCACTTTTCTTTTTGGCAGGCAGGGCGCTTTGAGCTGAATTTGGCATCGCCCCTGATCATGGGAATTCTTAACCTGACCCCGGATTCATTTTCCGATGGGGGTCAGCACGACAGCCGCGATCAGGCCTTGGCTCATGCCCAGCGCTTGCTCGACGAAGGCGCCGACATTTTGGACGTTGGGGCGGAGTCCACTCGGCCTGGCGCCACGCCTTTAACTGCCGATCAAGAGTGGGCCCGTCTGGCGCCAGTGCTCACAGAGCTGGTTCGCTGGCAGCGCCCCGTGTCTGTGGACACCTATCACCCCGCCACCATGTCCAAGGCGCTGGATTTGGGTGTTGACATCATCAATGACATCTGGGGCTTTAGACAGCCGGGCGCCTTGGCCAGTGTTGCGTCCTCCACTTGTGGTTTGTGCGTGATGCACATGCAGGGGGACCCCCAGACCATGCAGCTTCAGCCCATTGCTAATGATGCGCTGGGAGTTGTGCAGCGTTTTTTTCAAGAACGACAGGACGCTTTGCTGGCGGCAGGGGTCGCCAACCGGCGTTGGTTGTTGGATCCTGGGATTGGTTTTGGCAAAACCGTGGCGCAAAACTTGGCGCTGCTGCGTCACCAAGCCGATTTGCTGGCCCTGGGGCAGCCACTTTTGGTGGGCTGGTCGCGCAAATCCACGCTGGGGCAGGTTACGGGCTTGGATGCCCCGCATCGCCAAATTCCCAGCGTGGCTGCAGCCCTCATGGCCGTTGAGCGAGGGGCTCGTGTGGTGCGGGTGCACGATGTGGCCCTCACTCGCCAGGCCCTGCAGGTCTGGATGGCGACCCAAGACTTTCAGGGACAATGAACCCCATGAGCAGAACCTTTTTTGGCACCGATGGCATTCGGGGCAAAGTGGGCCAAGCGCCCATCACGCCCGAATTTTTCATGAAACTGGCCCAAGCCGTGGGCGTTCAGTTGCTGGGCCAATCGGCGCAGGCGACGGTGGTGATTGGCAAAGACACCCGCAATTCGGGCTACATGCTGGAGTCGGCCCTGGAAGCCGGTTTCAATTCGGTGGGCGTGGACGTGGTGTTGCTGGGGCCTATACCCACCCCCGCAGTGGCCCACCTCACGCGCGCCATTCGTGCCGATTTGGGCGTGGTGATCAGTGCCAGCCACAATGCCTACGAAGACAACGGCATCAAGTTTTTCAGTTCAAAAGGCCACAAGTTGGACGACGCTTGGGAGCTTCAAATTGAAGCGCTGATCCAACAAGCCATTCCCGGGGTGAGCACCCAGCGCATTGGCAAGACGCGGCGCCTCAATGATGCGGCCGGCCGATACATTGAGTTTTGCAAATCCACCTTTCCCAGTGGCTTGGATCTCAAGGGATTGCACGTGGTGGTGGACGCGGCCCACGGTGCGGCCTATCAAGTGGCGCCAACCCTCATGCACGAGTTAGGGGCGAAAGTCACGGTGTTGGGCCACCAGCCCGATGGCTTGAACATCAATGCCAACTGCGGTGCCACCCATCCCGAGACCATGGCGCACGAGGTCGTGCGGGTGGGGGCTGATTTGGGCTTGGCCCTGGATGGGGATGCCGATCGACTCATCATGTGCGACGGAATGGGCCAAATTCGCAATGGGGATGCGCTGCTCTATGCCATTGCCAAGCATTTGAAGCTCGCTCAGCACGATGCCACCCCGGGTGTGGTGGGCACGCTGATGTCCAACTATGGGCTGGAGATGGCCTTGTCTCGATTGGGCTATGGCTTGGAGCGCGCCAAAGTGGGTGACCGTTACGTCTTGGAGCGCCTGAATGAATTGGGTTGGACTTTGGGTGGGGAGTCTTCGGGACACATCCTCTGCCTGAATCAGCACACCACCGGCGATGGCTTGATCAGTGCCCTGCAAGTGTTGGCCGCCTTGGCGGATCAGGGCGTGGGGTTGGACGACTGGCTGAGTGACTTGGCTTTGTTGCCTCAGACCCTGGTGAATGTTCGACTCTCCAGTGGGGTTGACTGGCAAAACCATGCGGGTTTTCAGCGCGCGCAGGCACAGGTGAACCAGCGCCTCAGTGGGCAAGGGCGGATGCTGATTCGACCCAGTGGCACAGAGCCCCTGTTGCGCATCATGGTGGAACACGCCGATGAAGCGCTGGCCTGCGAATCTGCCCAAGCCCTGGCCGATGCGCTGAGCCCTTGAACTTGTCATGAATGTGTCACATTTCAAATCTAAGCTGACACCATTACAGACTCTGAACGTCAACCCTGACTTCAACTGCCTAAGCCTTAATGACGATGAATGACCCAACCCCAGCCAACGTCAACAGCGATCAAGTGTCCAGTGAGGTATTGGGCATTGTTCGTCGCCAACGCTTTTTGGATCAGGTTTTCGAGCGCGTCACCCAAAGCTTTGCGCTGTTTGTGCTCTTGTCCTTGTTGGGCATTTTGGTGTCACTGGCCATTAGTGCTTGGCCGGTGCTGGCTGAGTTTGGGCCAGGCTTTTTCACCACCGTCGAATGGGACGTCGTCAACGATCAATACGGGGCTGCAATCGCCATTTATGGCACCTTGGTGTCGTCTTTCATCGCCTTGTTGATTGCCGTGCCGCTGTCGTTTGGCATTGCCTTGTTTCTCACGGAAACCTGCCCGGTGTATTTGAGGCGCCCACTGGGTGTGGCCATTGAACTGCTGGCCGGGGTGCCGTCCATCATCTACGGCATGTTTGGTTTGTTCATTTTTGCGCCCTTGTTTGCTGAGTATGGACAGCCGCTGCTGGAAGCTACCTTGGGGCAGCTGCCCGTTGTGGGGCATTTGTTCACCGGGGCCAAGATTGGCCTGGGCATGCTCACGGCGGGCCTGATACTGGCGGTCATGATTCTTCCCTTCATCGCGTCGGTGATGCGCGATGTCTTTGAGGTGGTGCCTCCGGTGCTCAAAGAGTCGGCCTACGGTCTGGGCTGCACCACATGGGAAGTGGTGACAAAAGTGGTTTTGCCCTATTCGCGCAACGGCGTCATTGGCGGCATCATGTTGGGGCTGGGTCGTGCCTTGGGCGAAACCATGGCCGTGACCTTTGTCATTGGCAACGCGCAACAACTGTCGATGTCGCTCTTTTCGCCTGGCAACTCCATTGCCTCGACGCTGGCCAATGAGTTTGCTGAAGCGGCCAGCGACTTGCATGTATCGGCCCTGTTTGCTCTGGGCTTCATTTTGTTCATCATCACCTTTGTGGTGCTGGGTGCAGCCAAATACATGCTCAGCCGAATGGACAAGCAGCAAGGCACCAAGACCTGAGGCGCAGCACATGAACGAAGAATCAACGAAAAACTCCGCGATCTACCGCAAGCGTTTGCTGAGCAATCGCATTGGCTTGACCTTGTCGTTGGCCGCCATGGCGCTTGGATTGTTGGCCTTGGCCTGGATTCTGGCCATTTTGGTGTTCAAAGGCGTGAGTGCCTTGAACTGGGATTTGTTCACCCAGGTGACGCCCGCGCCAGGAACCCCCAATGGCGGTCTGAGCAACGCCATTGTGGGCAGCGCGTTGATCGTGGGCGCTTGCACCTTGATCAGCACACCCATTGGCATCCTGGCTGGCATCTATTTGGCTGAATATGGCTCTCAGTCCAAGTTTGCTTTGGTCATTCGATTTCTCACCGACATCATGTTGTCGGCACCGTCGATCGTCATTGGCTTGTTTGTCTATGCCATTGCCGTGGCTCACTTTGGTCATTTTTCGGGCTGGGCGGGGTCTTTGGCCTTGACCTTGATTGCCGTGCCTGTGGTGCTCAGAACCACCGACAACATGCTGCACTTGGTGCCCACCCCCTTGCGGGAAGCTGCTGCAGCTTTGGGTGCACCCAAATGGAAAGTTTCTTTGCATGTGGTTTTGCGCGCCGCACGTTCGGGCGTCATCACCGGGGTGTTGCTTGCTCTGGCTCGGGTGAGTGGAGAAACTGCTCCCTTGTTGTTCACGGCTTTGAACAATCAGTTTTTCTCGACCGACATGTCTGGCCCCATGGCCAACTTGCCCGTTGTGATTTTCCAATTCGCCATGTCACCCTATGAAGATTGGGTCCGAATTGCCTGGGGTGGCGCCTTGCTGATCACCCTGTCGGTATTGGCCTTGAATGTGCTCGCCCGGGTTTACTTCCGCGACAAAGTCCAACAGTAACCAGATTCCTTGTTAAGCCATGACCAACACCACCACTTCTCCTTTGCCCAATGCCATTGAGGTCAAGAACCTCAATTTCTTCTACGGCAAATTTCAGGGTTTGAAGGACATCAACCTGAACATTGCAGAGCGCCGGGTGACCGCATTCATCGGGCCTTCTGGCTGTGGGAAGTCCACGTTGCTGCGCACCCTGAACCGCATGTACAGCCTCTACCCGGGGCAGCGTGCCGAGGGTGAAATCAATCTCTATGGCAAAAACATTCTGGATGCCAAACAGGATTTGAACCTGTTGCGAGCCCGTGTGGGCATGGTGTTTCAAAAGCCAACGCCATTCCCCATGTCCATTTACGACAACATCGCCTTCGGCGTGCGACTGTATGAACGTTTGTCCAAAGATGAAATGGACGACCGCGTCGAATGGGCGCTCACCAAGGCGGCGCTGTGGGGGGAGGTGAAGGACAAGCTGTCACAAAGCGGTTTGTCACTCTCGGGTGGACAGCAGCAGCGTTTGTGCATTGCACGAACCGTTGCAGTCAAGCCCTCGGTCATTTTGCTCGACGAACCCACCTCGGCCCTCGATCCCATTTCTACTGCGAAAGTGGAAGAGTTGGTGCATGAGCTGAAAACCGATTACACCGTGGCCATCGTGACGCACAACATGCAGCAAGCCGCTCGCTGCAGTGACTTCACCGCCTACATGTATTTGGGTAATCTGGTGGAATTTGGAACCACCGAACAGATTTTCTTCAAGCCCAAACACAAAGAAACCGAAGACTACATCACTGGCCGTTTTGGCTGACCCTTGAGGTGAAACATGCCTGATAAACATTTGTCTACCCAGTTCGACAGCGAGCTCAACAACGTCTCCTCACGTGTCATGGAGTTGGGCGGTTTGGTTGAATCGCAGATTCGTCAAGCCATTTTTTCTTTGGCGCAATGGAGCGAAACGGTGGCCAAACAGGTCATCGAAGACGAGCACCGGGTGAACATGGCGGAAGTCGAAATTGATCGCGAAATTTCCTCCATCATCGGTCGGCGACAACCCACGGCCAGAGATTTGCGTTTGCTCATGGCCATTTCCAAAATCACGGCCAACCTTGAGCGCGTGGGCGATGAGGCTGAAAAAATTGCCCGCATGGTTCTGGCCATTTTGGATACCGGTGAGTTGCGCGCATTGCCTGCCACCGACATTCAAGTGGCGGCAGAGTTGGCGAGCGGTCAATTGCGCAAGGCATTGGATGCCTTTGCTCGACTCGACACCCGAACGGCGGTGGCCATCATGAAAGAGGATCATTTGATCGACCGGGAGTTCGACGGCTTTTTGCGCAAACTCATCACTTACATGATGGAAGACCCCCGAACCATTGGTGCCAGCTTAGATTTGTTGTTCATCGCCAAGGCAATTGAGCGCATCGGGGATCACGCCAAAAACATTGCTGAATTCATCATCTACGTGGTCGAGGGCGCTGATGTGCGTCACATGTCCATTGATGACATTGAAAACAAATTGTCAACCTAAGCCATGCGTCATTTGCCTCATGTTCTGGTTGTTGAAGATGAGCAAGCCATTGCCGAGTTGATTGCAATCAATCTGCGTCACAACGGTTTTCAAGTCAATGCGGTTCATGAAGCTCAGTCTGCCATTGATGCGGTGAATGAGCGTCTTCCCGATTTGATCTTGCTCGATTGGATGCTGCCCGGTCTCTCAGGTGTCCAGCTGGCCAAGCAATGGCGAGCCGCTACCCGCACGCAAAACGTGCCGATCCTCATGCTGACCGCGAAGTCTGAGGAGACCGACAAAATTGCCGGCCTGGATGCGGGTGCTGACGACTACATCACCAAACCGTTTTCGATGCAAGAGATGCTGGCCAGAATTCGTGCGGTGATCAGACGAATAGCGCCTGAACAAGCACCAGTTCAGTTGACGCTGGGTCACTTGGTGCTGGACGGCTCGGCTCATGCCGTGACTTGGCGTGGCGATCCCCTGAAAATTGGCCCTACCGAATACAAATTGCTCAGCTACCTGATGCATCATCCCGAGCGTGTGCACAGCCGATCTCAATTGCTCGACAAGGTTTGGGGAGATCACGTGTTCATTGAAGAGCGAACCGTGGATGTTCACATCAAGC
>JAYPFZ010000027.1:0-25764 GCA_038126555.1 Betaproteobacteria bacterium | reverse complement strand
CCAATCGAAGAATGTGCATGGTGAGGAATCTGTCTCAAAAAATAAGTGGCAAATTATAAAAAGCGCTGGCTGACAAAGCGCCAACACGCATCAGGCTGGGTCGGGCAAAGGGGCTGCGGTGACACCAACGGCCAAGGCCGAACCTTTGAGGAACTCGGCCACCGGCAGGCGTCGGCCGCCCGGTCGCTGCAATTCGGTGACGCGCAACCACCCCGTGCCACAAGCGACATCCACGCCGTGTGGCCCCATGGCCACCACGGTGCCCGGCAAGGCGGGGTTGAGCGCACCCGCTGGGGCTTCACTCAGGGGCTGGGCCGCCCAAATTTTGTGGCGCTCGCCCAGCCACTCGGTTTGACTACCGGGAAAAGGGTCGAAGGCCCGCACTTGACACGCCAACGCAAGGGCAGGGCGTTGCCAGTCCAGCAAGGCCTCGGCTTTGTCGATTTTGTGGGCGTAGGTCACGCCCTCGGTGGCTTGGGCTTGGGGTGGGCAGGCTTCCCAGTTCGACAAGGTGTGCAACACCGCTTGGGCCCCCAGCGCGGCCAAGCGGTCGTGCAAGCGGGCGGTGGTGTCGTCGGGGCGAATGGTCTCGGTGATGCGGTGACGCACCGCGCCGGTGTCCAGGCCTGCGTCCATTTGCATGATGCACACGCCGGTTTCGGTGTCGCCCGCTTCGATGGCGCGGTGAATGGGTGCAGCCCCGCGCCAGCGCGGCAGCAGCGAGGCGTGAATGTTCAGGCAGCCCAAGGGCGGCAAGTCGAGCACCCACTGCGGCAACAGCAAGCCGTAAGCCACCACCACCAGCACATCGGGCTGGGCCGCCAGCAAGGCCTCGCGGGCTTGGGCGGCTTCGTCGGGGTAGCGGCCATCGAGGCGCAAGCTCGTGGGCTGGGCCACGGGCAATTGGTGTTGCAAGGCCACTTGCTTAACGGCCGAGGCTTGCAGCTTGAGGCCACGACCCGATGGACGGTCGGGTTGGGAGAGCACCAGGCACACGGTGTGTCCGGCGTCGATCAGGGCTTGCAAGGCGGTGGCGGCGAATTCGGGGGTGCCCGCAAAAGCCACGCGCAAGGGGCGCGTCATTCCGCGTCTCGCTCGCGTTCGCGGCGGGCTTTGATCATCTTGCTGCGAATGCGATTGCGCTTGAGCGGCGACAGGTATTCCACAAACACCTTGCCCCTGAGGTGATCCATTTCGTGTTGAATGCACACCGCCAACAGGCCTTCAGCTTCCAGCGAGAAGGGCTCGCCGTTTCGGTCCAAAGCTTTGACACGCACCCGCTCGGCGCGTTGGACTTTGTCGTAAATGCCGGGCACCGACAAGCAACCCTCTTCCCATTCGAAGGGTTCGGTGCTGGCCCATTCCAGCTCGGGGTTGATGAGCACAATGGGCTGGTCGCGTTCTTCCGACACGTCGATGACGATCAAGCGCTGATGGAAATCGACTTGCGTGGCGGCCAGGCCCACGCCCTTGGCGTGATACATGGTTTCGAACATGTCGTCGATCTGTTGACGCAAGGCGTCGTCCACCTTCGCCACGGGCTTGGCCACGATGTGCAGACGTTCGTCGGGGAAACAAAGGATGTTGAGCAATGCCATGACCGAATTATCGGCCCCTCTCAACAACCCCAGGGGGTGCAGTTGTGATCGGCAAATGCGTGGGGTGTCACCCAGCCCGCTGGGGTGCGGTCCGGCCTAGGCTTGATGCCATGCAAGTCCCTCTGCCCCACCTGCCATCACCGCCCACGCCGCAAGACCTGACCGAAGCCTGGCTGCAAGCCCAGCCAGCCGATCGGGCCGTGTGGCACCCAGACCACCCCGCGTATCCCCAACGCTGGCGCGCCTTGCACCGCCCCCCACAACAGGTGTGGGTGCAGGGCTGCGGGGTGGGAGATTGGTCAAGCGATGCGAGCTGGCAAGGCCCCCTGCTGGCCATTGTGGGTTCGCGCAACCCCACGCCGCAGGGCTTGCTCAACGCGCGTCAATTCGCCAAAGCCTTGCGCGGCTTGGGGGTGTGCATCGTGTCGGGGTTGGCTTTGGGCATCGATGGCGCAGCCCACGAAGGGGCCTTGGCGGTGGAGGGTTCGCCTGGTTGCGCCACCGTGGCGTTTGTGGGCACGGGCGTGGACCGGGTCTACCCGCGTCGGCATCAGGCGCTGGCGCATCGGGTGGCCAGCCAAGGCTTGTTGATCAGCGAATACCCCTTGGGAGCGAGTGCGCGGCCGCATCACTTTCCCGAGCGCAACCGGCTCATTGCCGCCAGTGTGGATGGGGTGCTGGTGGTGGAGGCGGCCTTGGGCTCGGGCTCATTGATCACGGCCCTGATGGCGCTGGAAATGGGCAAAGAGGTCTTGGCCGTGCCCGGCAGCATCCATTCCAGTTTGTCCAAGGGCTGTCATGCCTTGTTGCGCGAAGGGGCCACTTTGGTGGAAACCGTGAGCGACATCACCCAGGCTTTGGCGCAAGGGCCTTGGTCGGCTTTGGCGGCCCCTGCCGCGCCTCTGGCCGAGGGGGGCAGGCCCAGCCAAGACCTTTGCCCCAGCCCCGACCCCCTGGGTTTGTGGCCGTGCTTGCAAGCGCCGGTGAGCATTGACGCCCTGTGCCAAACCACCGGCCACCCCCCCGAGCAGGTGCTGGCGGCCCTGAGCGAATGGCTGTTGATGGGGCGTTTGGCCGAACTGCCCTCGGGTCAATACCAGGCGCTGCATGCAATTTAAGCCTTGCCGCGCGGGGCACACGCGCACGACGCCAAAAGCCGGTATATTTGTTTCCATGTTCGATGTTCTCGTCTATGTCTATGAGCATTTCTGGCGCGGTGACAACTGCCCGGAATTGCCCCAACTCGGCCGCAAGCTCAGCGCGGCGGGCTTTGATTCCGACGAAATCGAGCAGGCCCTCGATTGGCTGGCCGGCCTGAGCCTGGCCGCTGACGCCTGCCAGGCCGACGTCGAAACGGGCAAGCCCCACGAACCCGCCACGGGGGACGCGCTGTTGCTGGCCCCTCAGGCCAACAGCGTGCGCGTCTTCACCTTGCAAGAGCAGCAGCACTTGGGCGCCGATGGCCTGGGTTTTTTGTTGTTTTTGGAGTCGGCCGGCAAGCTCAGCCCGGCCCTGCGCGAAATCATGATCGATCGCGCCATGGCCGTCGAGGGCAACCCCATTGCCCTCGATGAGTTCAAGATCATTGCCTTGATGGTCTATTGGGGCTTTGGCGTGGAGCCCGATGCCCTCATCCTCGACGAACTGTGCGACGACCCGGAGCGGGTGCCGCACTGAACTCACACCACCGCGCCAGCGTTGGGGTCATCCGGGTCGTGGTCTTTGCGTGAACCCGACTTGATCAGGTCTTCGCGCTTGATGCCCAGCCACATGGCCAAGGCCGCCGCCACAAACACCGACGAATAAATGCCAAACAAAATGCCAATGGTCAGGGCCAGGGCAAAGTAGTGCAGGGTGGGGCCACCAAAGAGCAACATGGACAGCACCACCAGCTGCGTGCTGCCGTGGGTGATGATGGTTCGGCTGATGGTGGAGGTGATGGCGTTGTCAATCACTTCCACGGTGTTGAGCTTGCGGTAACGGCGGAAGTTTTCGCGCACCCGGTCGAAGATCACCACCGATTCGTTCACCGAATAGCCCAGCACCGCCAGCACGGCGGCCAGCACCGCCAGTGAGAACTCCCACTGGAAAAAGGCGAAAAAGCCCAAGATGATGATCACGTCGTGCAGGTTGGCCACGATGCCGGCCACGGCGTATTTCCACTCGAAACGCAGCGCCAGGTAAATCATGATGCCCACCACCACGAAGGCCAGGGCCTTGAGGCCGTTGGTGGCCAGCTCGTCGCCCACTTGAGGGCCCACGAATTCGGTGCGGCGCAACTCGGCTTGGGTGTCTTGGGCCTTGATCAGGGCCATGACGTGTTCGCTTTGCTGGGCCGAGGATTGACCCTTGACCGAAGGCAAGCGAATCATGACCTCACGCGCCGTGCCAAAGTTTTGCACCACCACGTCGGTGTAACCCAGGCCCTCAATGCCTTTGCGCAAGGGGTCGAGTTCGGCGGGCTTGGACAGGCTCACCTCCATGAGCGTGCCGCCGGTGAACTCCACCGACAAATGCAGCCCACGGCTGAACAAGAAAAACACAGCGGCCACGAAGGTGATGAACGAAACGACGTTGAACACCAGCGCATGGCGCATGAAGGGAATGTCTTTGCGGATGCGGAAAAATTCCATGGCTCAGGACTCCGAACGCCAAACGGTGCCAATGGACACCGTCTTCAGGCGCTTTTGGCGCCCATACCAAAGGTTGACCAGCCCGCGCGAGAAAAACACGGCCGAGAACATGCTGGTGAGAATGCCCAGGCAATGCACCACCGCAAAGCCACGCACAGGGCCCGAGCCAAAGGCCAACAAGGCCAGACCCGCAATCAGGGTGGTGACGTTGGAATCGAGAATGGTGGCCCATGCCCGCTCGTAACCCTGATGAATCGCCGTTTGCGGTGCCGCACCGTTGCGCAGCTCTTCGCGCACGCGCTCGTTGATCAGCACGTTGGAGTCGATGGCCATGCCCAGCACCAAGGCCATGGCCGCCATGCCCGGCAGGGTGAGGGTGGCTTGCAGCATCGACAAGATGGCAATGAGCAGCAACAGGTTCACCGCCAGCGCCAGCGACGAGAACACGCCAAACAGCAGGTAATACACGCACATGAAGGCGGCCACGGCCACAAAGCCCCAGGTGACGCTGTCAAAGCCTTTGGCAATGTTTTCAGCGCCCAGGCTCGGGCCAATGGTGCGCTCTTCAATGATTTCCATGGGCGCAGCCAGCGAGCCCGCACGCAAGAGCAGCGCGGTGTCGTAGGCCTCGGTGGTGGTCATGCGCCCCGAGATTTGCACGCGACCGCCACCAATTTCCGAGCGGATGACGGGCGCGGTGACCACTTCGCCCTTGCCCTTTTCGAACAACAGGATGGCCATGCGCTTGTTGATGTTTTCGCGCGTGATGTCTTTGAAGATGCGCGCGCCCTTGGCGTCGAGCGTCAGGTGCACCGCCGGCTCTTGGGTTTGGTTGTCAAAGCCGGGCTGGGCATCGGTGAGGTTGTCGCCGGTGAGCAGCACTTGGCGCTTGACGATGACGGCTTGGCCGCTGCGGTCGAGGTAGCGCTCGGCACCAAAAGGCACGGGGCCCGTGCCGAATTCGGCGGCACGGCCTTCGGTGGATTCATCCACCAAGCGCAGCTCCAACGTGGCGGTGCGACCCAAAATGTCTTTGGCCTTGGCGGTGTCTTGCACGCCAGGCAGTTGCACCACGATGCGGTCCAGGCCTTGTTGCTGAATCACCGGCTCGGCCACGCCCAGCTCGTTGATGCGGTTGTGCAAGGTGGTGATGTTTTGCTTCAGGGCTTGCTCTTGAACCTTGAGGGCCGAGGCTGGCTTGAGCGCGGCGCGCAACACCAAGTCGCCGCCTTGGGTGCCCGTGCTCACTTGCAAGTCGGCAAATTGTTCGGCCAGGAGGGCGTTGGCCGCTTGCAGGGTGGGGGCATCGCGGAAGCGAATTTCGATTTCAGAACCATTGCGCGCGATGCCGGCATGGCGAATGTTTTTATCGCGCAAGGTGGTGCGCAAATCGCCAGACAAGGCGTCGAGGCGCTGCTTGAGCGCGGCGGGCATGTCGACTTGCAACATGAAGTGCACGCCACCGCGCAAGTCCAGGCCCAAATACATGGGAGCGGCATGCAAGGCGGTGAGCCAGCTGGGGGTGCGGGGGATGAGGTTCAGGGCCACCACGTATGCCGGGTCTTGGGACGCGGGGTTGAGGGTGGTCTGAATGATGTCCTTGGCTTTGAGCTGCGCGTCGGTGTTGGGCAGGCGAACCTTGAGGGAAGCGCCGTCAAGACTCAGGGCGTCGATGGTGATTTGGGCTTGCTTCAAAGCGGCCTCGACCCGGGCCTGGGTTTGCAAGTCGACTTTGCTGCTGGTCTTGGCGGGCGACACCTGAACGGCAGGCGCTTCGCCAAAAAAGTTGGGCAGGGTGTAGGTGACGCCGATGAGCAAGGCCACCACGATCACCACATATTTCCAAAGGGCGTAACGATTCATGCCAGAGGGCGCGAGGTGCGCAGAGTTGGGGAGGGTGGCAGGCGCCCGTGGGCGCCTGGGATCACTTCAGTGAGCCTTTGGGCAACACCTGAATGACGGCGTTGCGTTGCATTTGAATTTCCACGCCAGAAGCAATTTCCAGGTGCAAGTGGTGCTCGCCCAATTGGGTGATCTTGCCCAGAATGCCGCCTGCGGTGGCCACTTCGTCGCCTTTGGACAAAGCTTCGAGCATGGCTTTGGTTTCTTTTTGGCGCTTCATTTGGGGGCGAATCATGACGAAATACAGCACCACAAACATGAGCACCAAGGGCAGCATGCTGAGCAAGGGGTTGCCGGCATCGGCGCCAGCAGCGGCTTGGGCGTAAGCGTTGGAAATGAACACAAGGACTCCTTGAATTTCGGATGGATCGAATCGACGCCCAAGTGGCGCCGACCCTGTGAATCGGGCATTGTATGCGGGCCCCCTCCCTCGTAAGATGACCGCTTGAACCCGCAATCCGTTCAGGGTCATTCCATGCCACACGACCACGACCACCACGATCACGATCATGACCACAGCCACCTCGGCGCTGAAGAGCTGCGGGTGCGGGCCTTGCAGTCCTTGCTGACGCAAAAGGGCTACCTGGACCCGGCCGCCTTGGATCGCATCATTGAAACCTACGAAACCGAAGTGGGCCCGCACAACGGTGCGCAGGTGGTGGCCAAGGCCTGGACCGAGCCCGAATACGCCCGCTGGCTGGCCGAGGACGCCACGGCAGCAATTGCCTCACTGGGGCACCAGGGGCGCCAGGGCGAGCACATGGTGGCTTTGTTCAACACCGAGACCGAGCACCACCTGGTGGTTTGCACCCTGTGCAGTTGCTACCCCTGGCCGGTGCTGGGCTTGCCCCCCGTTTGGTACAAAAGCGCGCCCTACCGCAGCCGCGCCGTGATGGAGCCGCGTGCCGTGCTGGCCGACTTTGGCGTCACCTTGCCCGAGTCAATCCAGGTTCGGGTGTGGGACTCCACCGCTGAGATTCGATACCTGGTGATTCCCCAGCGGCCGGCGGGCACCGAGGGCTGGACGGCCCAGCAACTGGCCACGCTGGTCACGCGCGACAGCATGATTGGCACGGGCTTGGCCTTGCCGCCGCAGGCCAGTGACCACGTCGAGGTGGTGGGGGCCCAGCCGTGAACAGCGCGCACGACCTGGGCGGCATGCAAGGCTTTGGGCCGGTGCGGCCCGAAGCCCATGAGCCCGTCTTTCATGCCGAGTGGGAGCGACATGCCTTGGCCATGACCTTGGCCATGGGCGCCACTGGCCTCTGGAACCTCGATGCCTCGCGCCATGCGCGGGAGTCTTTGCCCGCGGCCACGTATTTGGGTTCGAGCTATTACGGCATTTGGCTGGCGGCCTTGGCGCGCTTGCTGGTGGCGCGCGGCGCCGTGACCGCCGAGGAGTGGGCCTCGGGCGAGCTTCAACAACCGGGCTTGAAGCTGCCCCGCATCCTCCAGGCCGATCAAGTCGACGCGGCCTTGGCTGCGGGCTCGCCCACCGAGCGGCCCAGCGCCTCGCCTGCTCGCTTTGCAGTGGGCCAAGCGGTGCGCACGCGCCTCATGCATCCAGCCACCCACACGCGCTTGCCGCGCTACGCCCGGGGGCGTGAAGGGGTGATTGCCCGTGTGCATGGCCCCCATGTGCTGGCCGACGCCAATGCCCACCGCCAGCCCGGCGAGCCCGAGGTGGTGAGTTGGTTGTATTCCGTGTGCTTCGACGCCAGCGCCTTGTGGGGCGAGTCGGCCGAGCCCAGGTCCTCGGTGCACCTCGATTTGTGGGAAACCCATTTGCTGCCCGTGAACGACCCCCAGGCCCAACCATGACGACATCAAGCGCGCAAGCCACCTTGGCCGACATCGCTGCGCAATGCCACGGCGGATTGGCCTTGCCTCCGGCTGGGGCCAACTCGGTGTTTGCTGAGCCTTGGCAAGCCCAGGCCTTTGCCACCACCGTGGCCTTGCATGCCCAAGGGTGCTTCACTTGGCCCGAGTGGGCCCAAACCCTCAGCCAAGTGATCGCCAGGGCCCAGCAACGCGGGGAGGCTTTGGATGGCCACGATTACTACTTGCACTGGCTCGAAGCCCTGGAGCAGTTGGTGCAAACCAAGGGCATGGCCAAGGCCAGCCAGCTGGCCGCGTTGAACCAGGCTTGGGACGAGGCGGCGCACGCCACACCGCATGGCCAGCCCATCGAGCTGCCCGAGGCGGTGTGGTCCCGGTTGGACTGATCAGAGGTCGTTCAGGTGCGGCCCAATCAGGCCCGCCAATTCAAACATCCCCACGCTGGGTTTGCCCAGCACCGCTTGCAGCTTCGCATCGGCCTGGATGGTGCGCTTGTCTTTGGGGTCTTGCAGGCCTTGTGCCTTGATGTAGTCCCACAGCTGCTTCATGACGGCGGTGCGGTTGGTGGGGGCGTCGCCAATCACTGCGGCCAGCGCGGCACTGGGCCGCTTGTTGGCGGCGGTCTTGCGGGGGGCTTTCGGGGCAGCGGCTTTTTTCGCGGCGGTCTTTTTGGCTGTCTTGGCTGGGGCCTTGGCGCGCCCAGCCCCGCCAGCGCCTGAGGCGGCGCCACCCGCAGGGGTTTTGCGTGGGTATTTGCTGGGTTCAAACTCGAAGCTCACCTTGTCGGCCTCGGCATCCCATTTGAGCTTGGCCTTGAAGGGGCGGCGGGTGCGCATGGAGATGAACTTCTCGAGCAAGTCGGTGCTGCCCGTGCTCAGCAGCTTTTGCATTTGCTCGGGCTCAATGGGCTGTTGCAAGATGATGCGACCGCTCTTGAAGGTGCAGCTGGGCGTGGCTTGCTCGTGCGTGGGCACGCTCTTGGCGCACACGTAGTTGCTGCCGTGGGCGTGCACCGCGCCGCCACAGCGCGGGCAAGCGCCCAGCGCGGGCGAGGCGCTCAGGTCGACCAGCTCGCCCGTTTCGTCGTCCTTGCCTTGGTCGCCAAAGTCAAACTCCAGCTTCCAGTTTTGCGTCTCGTCGTCGAAGTTCAAAGCCAGCTCGGCGGTGAACGGCCAGCCGGCTTTGGAGCGAAAACCCTCCAAGGGGCCAATGCGCTTGTCGCGCACAAACTGCTCCACTTCGGTGGGCTCGAAGGTGCGGCCGCCTGGCGTTTTGCCAAACGAGAAACCGCAGCCCTCGGCTTGGCCCGGTGTGCCCGTGCAGGTGTAGCGGCGATAGTTTTCTTTCACCACGCCGCCACACTTGGGGCAGGGCGTGCTGAGGGTGGCGTAGTCGCCCGGCACGGTGTCGCGGTCGTAGGTTTTGGCCTTTTGCACGATGTGCTCGGTCATGGCCTGAATGTCGCGCATGAAGGCCTCGCGCGAGAGCTGGCCTTTTTCCATCATGGACAGCTTGTGTTCCCACTCGCCGGTGAGGTCGGCGCGCGTGAGTTCCTCTACTTCCAGGCCGCGCAGCAGCGTCATGAGCTGGAAGGCCTTGGCCGTGGGGATGAGCTCCTTGCCATCGCGCAGCATGTATTTTTCGTTCAGCAAGCCTTCAATGATGGCCGCACGCGTGGCGGGGGTGCCCAAGCCTTTGTCGGTCATGGCCTCGCGCAAGTCGTCGTCTTCCATTTGCTTGCCCGCACTCTCCATGGCGCCCAGCAGCGTCGATTCGCTGTAACGCGCCGGGGGGCGGGTGTGCAGGGCTTTGCATTCGGCCTCGTCCACGTTCGCCTGGGTGGCGCCTTGCAAGGGGGTGAGGACTTTGTCTTGGTCTTCATCGGGTTCGGGCTCGGCGCTTTTGCCATACACGCGCATCCAGCCCGGGTCTTTGAGCACCCGCCCCGTGGTTTTGAAATGCTGGGTGTCACCCAAGGCCTGGACCCGGCTGATGCGGGTGGTGTCCAGAAATTGGGCGGCCGGGAAAAAGGCCGCCAAAAAGCGTTTCACCACGAAGTCATACAGCTTGAACTCGGCCTCCGACAGGCCGCTGGGCACTTCACCCGTGGGGATGATGGCGAAGTGGTCGCGCACCTTGCTGTTGTCGAAAATCTTTTTGCTGGGCTTGAGGTAACCCTGCGCCAAGGCTTCTTTGGCGTGTGGGGCCACGGTGGCATAGCCCGACTTGGCCAAGGCCGCGACGGTTTGGTTGACCGTGGGCAAATAGTCTTCGGGCAAATGCCGCGAATCGGTTCGGGGGTAGGTGAGGGCCTTGTGGCGCTCATACAGGCTTTGGGCCAAAGCCAACGTGGTCTTGGCTGAAAAGCCAAAACGATTGTTGGCTTCGCGTTGCAGGGAGGTGAGGTCGAACAAACCCGGCGAACCTTTGTTGCTGGGCTTGCTCTCTTCGCTGACCTCGGCGCGCTGCTGGGTCACGGCCTCGGCGATGGCCCGGGCTTGGGCTTCGGTCCAGAGGCGCTCTTCTTTGAGCTCGCCATCGTCGGCCGATTTTTGATGCTTGGGGTTGAACCAGCGGCCCGGGTATTGGCCGTTGGGCAAGCCAAAGGTGGCGTGGATTTCCCAATAGGGTCGGCTCACGAATTTGCGGATGAGTTGTTCGCGATCCACCACCAAGCTCAAGGTGGGGGTTTGCACGCGTCCCACCGTGGTGAGGAAAAAGCCGCCATCGCGTGAATTGAATGCCGTGAAGGCGCGGGTGCCATTGATGCCCACCAGCCAGTCGGCTTCCGAGCGGCTGCGCGCAGCGTCGGCCAAGCCCGCCATGTCGTGCTCACTGCGCAGGTGCTCGA
Source organism: Betaproteobacteria bacterium (assembly GCA_038126555.1). Classification (GTDB taxonomy): domain Bacteria; phylum Pseudomonadota; class Gammaproteobacteria; order Burkholderiales; family Burkholderiaceae_C; genus Limnohabitans. The sequence goes on along the minus strand of JAYPFZ010000027.1, from coordinate 14,941 downwards.
AACCATCGCGAATGGCTTGCGGCGTCATGGATTGCAACCACAGGCGCTGCACCGGCTTGCCCAAGCCTTTGGCGCCGCCCGCGTATTGCGCAATCAGGTTGAAGATGAGCTCGCCTTCGCGGCCCGCGTCACAAGCATTGATGAGGGCGCTCACGTCTTTGCGCTTGGCCAGCTTCACCACCGCGTTCAGGCGCGACTTGGTTTTCTCGACGGGCTTGAGGTCGAAGTGCGGCGGCAACACCGGCAAGTGCGCAAAGCTCCATTTGCCGCGCTTCACATCAAAGGCCTCGGGCGCCTGGATTTCCACCAAGTGGCCCACGGCGCTGGTCACCACATAGGTGTCGTTTTCAAAGTGCTCGGCATGTTTTTCAAACTTGCCGCTTGAGGGGGTCAGTGCCCGGACCAGGTCTTGGGCAACAGAGGGTTTTTCAGCGATCACCAGGGTCTTGCTCATGAACACCATTCCATCTGAAAGAGGGTTGAGTTGCGCTATGCCTACAATGCGGCCTCGCGCGCACGCACGCGCACACGTGCGCGTGCACATGAATTCAACTTATCAGGTTTTTCAGTGAAACCGCAATCACCCCCCAAATCGAGCGCCAAGGCGCAAACCCCTTCCAGCGACGGGCGTCGCATTCAGGTGCGCCGTTCAGGCGTGCACGGCAAAGGGGTGTTTGCCCTGCAGCCCTTGAAGGCCGGTGAGCCCATCATTGAGTATGTGGGCGAGGTGATCAGTTGGAAAGAGGCCTTGCGCCGCCACCCGCACGACCCCTCTGACCCCAACCACACGTTTTACTTTCACATCGATGACCGGCATGTGATCGATGCCCTGTATGGGGGCAATGCCTCGCGCTGGATCAACCACTCGTGCGAACCCAATTGCGAGGCCGATGAAGTCGATGGTCGCGTGTTCATCAAAGCCTTGCGCAACATTCCGGTGGGCGAAGAGCTGAACTACAACTATGGCCTGGTGCTCGATGGCCCCATCACCGAAAAAGAGCGCGCCGAATACCCGTGTTGGTGCGGCGCGCGATCTTGTCGGGGCACCATGCTCGCCGAGTCCAAGCCGGCCAAATCCAAACGCAAAGGCAAGGGCAAGGGTAAAAGCAAAAACAAGGGCAAGCACAAGCCCCACGCCAGCTGAAGCGACAGCCCATGGGCGTGCAATTGCGCTGGCCGGCCGAAGACCTGTGGGAGCAGCTGGCACCCCAGTGGCCGGGTTTTAGCGTGGAGGTGGTGGGCGAGATCGACTCCACCAACGCCGAACTCATGCGCCGTGCGCGCCAGCCCGAAGTCTGGCCCACGCTGTTGGTGGCCGAACACCAAACCGCGGGCCGGGGGCGCTTGGGCCGCCAGTGGCACAGCCAGCCGGGCGAGTGCCTGATGATGTCCCTGGGCCTCACGCTCAGGCCGCAGCGCTGGGCTGCACTCTCGCTGGTGGTGGGTGTGGCGGTGGCCGAGGCCTTGGACCCCGAGGGGGCTTTGGGGCTGCGGCTCAAATGGCCCAACGATGTGTGGGTCTTCGCCGACCCAGCGCCGCGCAAACTGGCTGGCATCTTGATTGAGACCACTCAAATGAGTGCGCATGAAGGGCGCGTGGTGGTGGGTCTGGGCATCAACGTGCAGACCCCGCCACCCGGCCCCGACCCTTTTCGCACACCACCGATTGGGCTGCAGGCCTTGGGCGACGCGCGCAGCGCCCCAGCGGTGTTGGCGGCGGTGGTGCCGCCCCTGATGCAAGCCTTGCGGGACTTCGAGACTCAGGGTTGGGCCGCTTGGCATTCGCGCTACGATGCACGCGATGCCCTCAAGGGCCGCAGGGTGCGCATGAGTGATGGCCTCAGCGGCACTGTGCAAGGCGTGGACGCCGAGGGTGGCTTGTTGGTGCAAACGCCGCAAGGCCTGCGCACCGTGAGCAGCGACGAAGTGTCCTTGAGCCTGGACAACGAAACAAAAGGAGAGTGAGCATGGGTTGGCTGTGGCGGGGTCTGTTGGTGCTGGCTTTGTTGGGAGCCAATGGCCTGCTCTTGGCTTGGCAGATGGGCTGGTCCGACTGGATGCCCTTGCCCCACGAAACGCCCCAGAACCCAGTTCGCGCCTCCGAGGAATTGCGCCCCCAAGAGCTGAAAATTTTGAACCCTGCCAAGGAGACATCCCCATGAGCTTGACGCTGTATTTCGGGCCTGGTGCCTGTTCGTTTGTGCCCCATGTGATGCTCGAAGCCACCGAGCAAGCGTTTGATGCGCGCATGCTCAAGCTGCACAAAGGCGAGCAAAACGAAGCCGAGTTTTTGGCCCTCAACCCCAATGGCCAAGTGCCCGTGCTGGTGCACGATGGCCAGGCCATCACGCAAATCGTGGCCATCGTGTTGCACCTGGACGCCCTTTTTCCGAACCACGGGTTTTTGCCAGCCTCGGGCTTGGCGCGCACCCAGGCCTTGTCGTTGCTGGCCTGGATGAACAACACGGTGCACGCCACGTTCAGCCATGTGTTCATGCCCTACAAGTTCAGCCCCGACGAGGCGGCCCAGCACAGCATCAAAGCCACGGCTCGCGAACGGTATGTGCAGCATTTGCAGCAATTGCAGGCACAAGTGGAGCAGCGCTTGGCCACGGGCCAGCCTTGGCTGGCAGGCGACCACCTGGGTCCCCTCGACGCCTATGCCCTGACCTTGCTGCGCTGGGGCACCCTGGCAGGCATCGCCCCCGAGCAACACCCTGCCCTGTGGGCCTTTGTGCAACGCGTGGCCCAAGCCCCGGCGGTGGCCCGCGCCATGGCCCGCGAACGCTTGGTGCTCAACGTGATGGCCGCCAGCTGACGCGCGCCGTTTGGCTTGGGCTTCAGGCCTGAGCCGGGGCCAGGGGCAGGATCACCACCATGCGGGTGCCAGGTGGGGTTTGGTTGGGTTGGGCGTCTTCCACGTGCACGCTGCCGCCGTGCTTGGCCGCAATCTCTCGCACGATGGGCAACCCTAAGCCCGAGCCATCCACCGCATTGCCCAGCGCGCGGTAGAACGGCTCAAAGATGGCCTCCCGCTCAGACGCTGGAATGCCAGGCCCGTTGTCTTCCACTTGCAACTGCAAGGTGCCCGCGCTCGCATCCGCCATGGTGCGAACCGTCACGATGCCGGGCCGCTCTTCGGTGCAAGGGGTGTAGGCAATGGCGTTGTCGATGAGGTTGCGAATGAGCTCTTTGAGCAACGTGGGGTTGCCCATCAGCTGCGCTTGGGGGTCATCGCTGTCCAGGCCCTCATAGCCCAGGTCGATGCCCTTGTCCATGGCCAAGGGCAAGCTCTCGAGCATGGCCGATTGCACCAAGCTCACCCCGTCACAAGCTTGCAAGCTTTGGTGGAGCAAGCCGCTTTCAGCGCGTGCCATGGACAACAGCTGGTTGACGGTGCGCGTGGCCCGGATGCTGGCGCGGCCAATGTTTTGCAACGACTGCTTGAGCTCTTCGGGGCTGGCCGATTCGCGCAGCGCCAAATCGGCTTGCATGCGCAAGCCCGCCAAGGGGGTTTTGAGCTGGTGGGCCGCATCGGCCAAAAAGCGCTTTTGGTTGGCGATGGAGTCTTTCAGTCGGGTCAGCAAGTCGTTCAGCGAGGACACCAGCGGGGCCACCTCGGAGGGCACGGCGGTGTCGTCCAGTGGGCTCAGGTCGTCGGGCTTGCGGCGACGAATGCGTGACTCCAGACGGCTCAAGGGCTTGATGCCGCGAATCAAGGCCAGCCACACCAGCAGCACAGCCAAGGGCAGGATGAAAAACTGCGGCAGCATCACCCCTTTGATGATCTCGGTGGCCAGCACCGAGCGCTTTTCCTTGGTTTCGGCCACTTGGATCAGGCTGCTGAGGTTGGCGTTGGGGTCGGGCCGCACCCACAGGTAAGCGATGCGAACGGGGGTGCCGTGCAAGCTGTCATCGCGCAAGCGCACCTTGCCCGTGACCACGGCTTCGGCTTCATCGGGCAAGGGCAAACTGGGCTCGCCGTTGAGCAATTCGCCGCGCCCGCCCAGCACTTGGTAGAACACTTGGTCCACATCGTCGGCGCGCAAAATTTCTCGCGCCGGCAAGGGGAGGTTCAGGGTCACCTGCCCTTGCTCCACTTGCACCAGTTGCGCCAAAGCCAAGGCGTTGTATTCCAGGCCCCGGTCAAACGGTTTGCCAGCAATGTTTTGCGCCACCAGCCAAGTGAGCACCAAACTCACCGGCCACAGCAACAGCAAGGGGGTGAGCATCCAATCGAGAATCTCACCGAACAAGGAGCGTTGTTCGTTGCTGGGGTTGGGCATGGCCACGGGTTTCAGGGGGTGCGAATGGGGTCAGGCTAGCCGGGGATTTTTTCCAGGCAATAGCCCAAGCCGCGCACCGTGGCGATGCGGATGGGGCCTTTTTCGATCTTTTTGCGCAAGCGGTGAATGTAGACCTCGATGGCGTTGTTGCTCACCTCTTCGCCCCACTCGCACAGGCGCTCCACCAATTGGTCTTTGCTCACCAAGCGGCCCGAGCGTTGCAACAACACTTCGAGCAGACCCAACTCGCGTGCCGAGAGTTCAACCATGCGGCCATCGATGGTGGCCACGCGCCCGGTTTGGTCATAGACCAAGGGGCCGTGTTTGATGGTGTTGCTGGAGCTGCCCATGCCGCGGCGGGTGAGGGCGCGCACCCGGGCTTCCAGTTCTTGCAGCGAAAACGGTTTGGCCATGTAGTCGTCGGCACCCAGGTCCAACCCCTTCACGCGCTCATCGATGCCATCGGCGGCGGTGAGGATGAGCACGGGCAAATCGTTGCCCCGGTCGCGCAAGCGCTTGAGCACCTCCAGGCCGTGCATGCGGGGCAAGCCCAGATCGAGGATGAGCAAATCGAATTCGTTGGACGTCATCAGGGCCGCATCGGCTTCGGTGCCGCTGGCCACGTGGTCCACCGCCGCACCCGATGCGCGCAAGGTTCGCAGCAAGCCATCGGCCAGGACTTGGTCATCTTCGGCAATGAGAATGCGCATGGTGCTTTCCTTTTGGCGGCGGAAGGGTGCTTGCGTTTCATTTTAGGGAGGCCACCCGGGGGGAAGACCACCGTTCAAACCCTAGGCAACCCGGGTTCAGGTTTGGACGTAAGACTCCAAGCCCAGCTGCACCACCAGGGCCACTTCGTCGCTCACGGCGCCGCGAAATTCGGCGGTGGCCTGGGCCACGGCGCGCTCGAAGGCGCGCAGCCAATCCAGCCCCAAGGGCGTGAACACAATGCGCCGTGCGCGGGCATCGGCGGGGTCGGCCGCTCGCGCAATGATGCCCCAGGCCTCGCACTGCGTCACCAAGTCGCCCATGGCCTGCTTGCTCATGCCCGCAGCCGTGGCCAGCTCCGTGAGGCGTGCGCCTTCCAGGGGCAAATGCCGGGTGATGTGCACATGCGCCGCGCTCACTTGCTGGCGGGCGGCCAGGTTGGACAAGGCCAGTGGCGCTTCGGGGGAGTGGGCCATGAGGTGAAACACCCGGTCGTCGAAGCGCCGCATGGCCTCGCCCAGCAGCCGCCCCAGATGGGCTTCACGCCAGTCGGCGGGCGAGGGCGGGCGGCTGAGGCTGGGGGCGGCAGAGGGCATGGCTAAATGGTAAGGCAAACTGACCATAAAACCTCTTGTTTGATTTCAATAACGCGATAAAGTGCTGGTCATGCATCCAGTGCCTCACTGGATGGGCCAAGCAAACAACCCATAACCCATTGATTCAAAAGGACTTCATCATGGACGCAGCCGTCAAAACCGCCAACGGGGAAAAAGCCAAAGCCTTGCAAGCCGCCTTGGCCCAAATCGAAAAACAATTTGGCAAGGGCACCATCATGCGCTTGGGCGAAGGCGAGGCCATCGAGGACATTTCGGTGGTGTCCACCGGCTCCTTGGGTTTGGACATCGCCTTGGGCGTGGGGGGGTTGCCCCGTGGCCGAGTCATCGAAATCTACGGCCCGGAATCGTCGGGCAAAACCACGCTCACCTTGCAAGTGATTGCCGAGATGCAAAAACTGGCGGGCACCTGTGCTTTCGTCGATGCCGAGCACGCCCTCGATGTGCAATACGCGCAAAAACTGGGCGTCAACTTGCAAGATCTGCTCATCTCGCAGCCCGACACCGGTGAGCAGGCCCTGGAAATCGTCGACAGCCTGGTGCGCTCGGGTGCCGTCGACCTGATCGTGGTCGACTCCGTGGCGGCCCTCACGCCCAAGGCCGAGTTGGAAGGCGACATGGGCGACTCCTTGCCCGGCTTGCAGGCCCGCCTCATGAGCCAGGCGCTGCGCAAGCTCACCGCCACCATCAAGAAAACCAATTGCACCGTCATCTTCATCAACCAGATCCGCATGAAGATTGGCGTCATGTTCGGCAGTCCCGAAACCACCACGGGCGGCAACGCGCTCAAGTTCTATGCCTCGGTGCGCATCGACATTCGCCGCACCGGCACCATCAAAAAGGGCGACGAGGCCATTGGCAACGAAACCCGCGTCAAGGTGGTGAAAAACAAGGTGGCGCCCCCGTTCAAAACCGCCGAGTTCGACATCTTGTTTGGTGAAGGCATTTCCCGAGAAGGCGAAATCATCGACATGGGCGTGGCCGCGCGCATCGTCGACAAATCGGGCGCTTGGTATGCCTACAACGGCGAAAAAATTGGCCAAGGCCGTGACAACTCACGCGAGTTCTTGCGCGAGAACCCGGAGCTGGCCGCTGAAATCGAAAACAAAGTGCGCGATGCCCTGGGCGTGCGTGCCCTGAATGAGGCCGTGGCCGACGACGAAGGCCAAGACGATTGAGCCCCAGACCCGTCAGCCTCAAGGGGCGGGCGCTGCGGATGCTCAGCCGCCGCGAGCACACCCGCACCGAGCTCGAGCGCAAGCTGGGTCCGCACGAAACGCAAGCCGGTGAGCTGGCCCAAGTGCTCGACGACTTGCAGGCCAAGGGCTTCATCAGCGAGGCGCGGGTGGTCGAGTCCTTGGTGAACCAGCGGGCCGCTCGCTTTGGGCTGGCCCGGCTGCGCCAAGAGATGCAGCAAAAAGGGGTGAGCGACGAAGCCCAGCAAGAGGCGCTGGCCACGCTCAAAGCCAGCGAGCCCGAGCGGGCGCGCTTGGTGTGGGAAAAAAAATTTGGCGCACCCCCGCAAACCGATCAAGAGCGGGCCCGTCAAATTCGCTATCTGATGAGCCGCGGTTTCGCGGCCGAGGTGGTGCGCAAGCTGGTTCGGGCTTAAGCCCCGAGGCCCTCGCCCAGCATCAGGCGCAGGTTTTGCACCGCAGCGCCGCTGGCCCCTTTGCCCAGGTTGTCGAGGCGCGCCACCACCACCGCTTGGCGGTGTGACTCGTTGGCAAACACGCGCAACTCCAAGGCATCGCTGTCGCGCAAGGCCGAAGCATCGAGCTTGAGGTCTGCGGTCGGGGGCAATACGTTCACCACCGGTGCATTCGGGTCGTTGGTTTGGGCGTAGTGCGCAGCCAGTGCGTCGTGCAGGTCGCTGGCTTTGGGTTGGGCGGGCAACTGATCCAGGTGCAAGGGCAAATGCACCAACATGCCTTGGGCAAAGTTGCCCACCGCAGGCAAAAACAAAGGCCGCGCCGTGAGGCCCGAGCAGGCCATGATTTCAGGCAAATGCTTGTGAGACAAACCCAGCGCATAGTCTTCGTGCGGTGCCGCTTGGCCCGATTCGTAGGCTTCGATCATGGTTCGCCCACCTCCGGTGTAGCCGCTCACCGAGGGCAGGCTCACGGGCCATTGGGCAGGGATCAAACCCGCATCCACCAAGGGGCGCAAGATGGCGATGGCGCCCGTGGCATAGCAGCCCGGGTTGGAGACGCGTTGGGCCTGGGCAATGGCTTGGCGTTGACCCACGGCCATTTCGGCAAACCCATAAACCCAATCGGGGTGCACCCGATGGGCGGTGGAGGCATCGATGAGTCGCGGCCGTTGCTCGGACGGCAAAGCGGCCACCATGGCTGCGGACTCGATGGCGGCGTCATCGTGCAAGCACAGCACCACCACATCGGCTTGGGCCATGAGGGCGCGCTTGGCTTCGGGGTCTTTGCGCAAAGCCGGATCGATGCTCAGCAAGGTGATGCCGCGCCAGTTGGCCAGGCGTTCGCGAATTTGCAATCCGGTGGTGCCGGCCTCGCCATCAATGAATACTTTCGCCATGAGTGATATGTCAGTTTGCGTGCAGGTTAGGGTCTTCACGCATGATACATTTGCCTCCGGACTTGCCAACGGCAAACCTCAGGGCGCGGCCTACGCGTGCGATCCACATCGTCCTATCGCTTCTGAAGAGAAACATCCCATGAAGATTCACGAATACCAAGGCAAGGAAATCTTGCGTCAATTCGGTGTCCCCGTGCCTCGCGGCATTCCGGCGTTCACCGTTCAAGAAGCGGTGGAAGCCGCGCAAAAACTGGGTGGCCCGGTTTGGGTGGTCAAAGCCCAAATTCACGCCGGCGGTCGCGGCAAAGGCGGTGGCGTCAAAGTGGCCAAGAGCGTGGAAGACGTTCAGCGTCTGGCCGGCGAGATTTTGGGCATGCAGCTCAAAACCCACCAAACTGGCCCTGAAGGCCAGAAAGTGCGTCGCCTCTACATTGAAGAGGGCGCCGACATTCAAAAAGAATATTACGTGTCTGTTGTGACCGACCGGGCCAGCCAAAAGGTGGCCATCATCGCTTCGAGCGAAGGCGGCATGGACATTGAAGAAGTGGCGCACAAAACGCCTGAAAAAATCATCACCGAATTGGTGGACCCGCTCACCGGCCTCGACAAAGCCCAGGCTTTGAAAATCGCCAATGGCGTGGGCCTCACCGGCGCCTCGGCCGAGCAAGCCGCCGATGTGTTCCAAAAGCTGTTCGCTTGCTACATGCAAACCGATGCCAGCTTGGTGGAAATCAACCCCCTGAACTGCGACAGCAAAGGCAACATCATTGCCTTGGATGCCAAGTTCAACTTCGATTCGAACGCCTTGTTCCGTCACCCTGAAGTTGTCGCTTATCGCGACCTCGACGAAGAGGATCCCGCAGAAGTCGAGGCCTCCAAGTTCGACCTCGCCTACATCAGCCTCGACGGCAACATCGGTTGCTTGGTCAACGGTGCTGGCTTGGCCATGGCCACCATGGACACCATCAAGCTGTTTGGCGCCGAGCCCGCCAACTTCCTCGACGTGGGCGGCGGCGCCACCCCCGAGAAAGTCACCGAAGCGTTCAAGATCATGCTCAAGAACCCCAAGGTCAAGGCCATTTTGGTCAACATCTTTGGCGGCATCATGCGCTGCGACACCATCGCCACGGGCGTGATCACCGCCTGTAAAGCCGTGAACCTCAACGTGCCGCTGGTGGTGCGCATGAAGGGCACCAACGAAGAGCTGGGCAAGAAGATGTTGGCCGAGTCTGGCCTGCCCATCATCAGCGCCGACACCATGGCCCAAGCGGCCCAGGCCGTCGTGGCCGCTGTGAAGTCTTGAGCCGGGAGAATCCAACATGTCCATCTTCATCAACAAAGACACCAAAGTCATCACCCAGGGCATCACCGGTAAAACGGGCCAGTTCCACACCGAAAAGTGCATTGAATACGCGAACGGCAAAAACTGTTTCGTGGCTGGTGTGAACCCCAAAAAGGCCGGCGAAAAAATCTTCGACGTGCCCATTTACGCCTCGGTCAAAGAAGCGGCTCAAAACACGGGCGCTACGGTGTCCGTGATTTATGTGCCGCCCGCAGGTGCTGCAGCTGCCATTTGGGAAGCTGTGGAAGCCGACCTCGACTTGGCCATTTGCATCACCGAAGGCATTCCGGTTCGCGACATGCTCGACGTGCGCAACAAAATGAAAGCCAAGGAAGCGGCTGGCGGCAAGAAAACCTTGCTGCTGGGCCCCAACTGCCCGGGCCTCATCACCCCCGACGAAATCAAGATTGGCATCATGCCTGGCCACATCCACAAAAAAGGCCGCATTGGCGTGGTGTCCCGTTCGGGCACGCTCACCTATGAAGCCGTGGCACAGCTCACCGAGTTGGGCCTGGGCCAGTCCAGCGCCGTGGGCATTGGTGGCGACCCCATCAACGGCCTCAAGCACATCGATGTGATGCGCGCCTTCAACGACGACCCCGACACCGACGCCGTGATCATGATTGGCGAAATTGGTGGTCCCGACGAAGCCGAAGCCGCCCGCTGGTGCAAGGCCAACATGAAAAAGCCCATCGTGGGCTTCATCGCCGGTGTGACTGCCCCTCCGGGCAAGCGCATGGGTCATGCCGGCGCCTTGATCGCCGGTGGTGCTGACACCGCCGACGCCAAGCTCGCCATCATGGAAGAGTGTGGCTTCAAGGTCACCCGCAACCCCTCTGAAATGGGCCGTTTGCTCAAGACTTTGCTGTGATCGCAGTCGCTTAAGCGGCGAATCACCACGAGAGCCCGACTTACACTCGGGCTCTTTTTTTATTGGCAATGGAAGCACCATGGACTTCGGCGAACAAGCGTTTTGGGTGGGTCTGATCAAAATCGTTTGGATCAACCTCATCCTCTCGGGCGATAACGCTGTTGTGATCGCTTTGGCCGCACGCGCCTTGCCGCCCCAGCAGCAGCGCAAGGCCATTGTGTTTGGGTCGGGTGCAGCGGTGGTGTTGCGGGTGGCCCTCACCTTGGTTGCAGCCTGGCTCATGTCGGTGCCTTACCTGCAAATTCTGGGTGGTCTCTTGTTGCTGTGGATCGGTGCGCAATTGCTGCGCAACGACGACGATGAGCACGAACACGGCGTAACCCATGACAGCTTGTTCCATGCCATTCGAACCATCTTGGTGGCCGATTTGGTGATGAGCCTAGACAACGTCATTGCCGTGGCCGCTGCTGCGCATGGGTCCACGGTGTTGTTGATCATTGGCCTGGCGCTGAGCATTCCCTTGGTGGTCTTCGGCTCCACCCTCATGATTCGCCTCATGGAGCGATTCCCCATGGTGGTGGTCTTTGGTGCTGCGCTCATCGGATGGGTGGGCGGTGAAACCCTCATCAGGGACGCGGCCCTCACGCCCATGGTCAACCAATGGCCTTGGTTGCATTGGGCCGTGGCCGCCGTGGGTGCCGTGCTGGTGTTGGCTTGGGGCAAGCGCATGCAGCAAAGGCAAGCGGTCGAGCCTGAATGAGGCGCCCTCGTGCATTGACCGAGTGCCACTGGCCCTGAGCGAAGCTTCGTTTCGCCAGCATCACGCTTTTTACAAGGAGCGTGACATGCCTCAACTCAAAACCCAGCGCCAGCCGACTGCACAGGCTGGCTTTTCACTCATTGAGCTCATGGTGGTGGTGGCCATTGTGGGGGTGCTGGCCTCGTTTGCACTGCCGGCCTATCAGGACTACAGCATTCGAACCCGAGTCAGTGAAGGCTTGGTGTTGGCCAGCGCGGCGAAGTCGCAGGTGCTCGATGTGTTGAACACCGGCAGCAGCAGCGCCCAAGGTTATGCCTCGGGTTACTTAGCCCCCAGCCCCACCAAGAACGTGTCGGGTGTGGCCATTGAAGCCAGCACCGGGGTCATCACCATCACCACCACCGCTCTGGCCGGTGGCGGCACTTTGCAACTGGTGCCCTTCACCGGTAGCCTGGGTGCGGCCAGCGCCTTGCCCGATGCCACCACCGCCTTCACACCACCCAGTGGCTCCAACATCGCTTGGCGCTGCTTGGCACAAGGCGCCACAGCCCCTGAAGGCATCACTTTGGGCGCAGCTGCGAGCTTGCCCGCGCAGTGGGCGCCAGCCGAATGCCGGTGAGTGGGTTCGGTTCAGGGCTTGAGCGAATCAGTGGTCAGTCGGTGCCGACCAATGCCCGCTCTTGCCGCCGCTTTTCTCCAGCAGCTGAATTCCGGTGAGGGTCATGCCCCGGTCCACGGCTTTGCACATGTCGTAAATGGTGAGCAAGGCCACGGAGCAGGCCGTGAGGGCTTCCATCTCCACGCCGGTTTGGCCCAGGGTTTGAACCTGGGCCTCGCAACGCACGCGAGGCGGGTCGTCGTGGGTGCTGAAGTCCACCGTGACGCGGGTGATGGCCAAAGGGTGGCACAGGGGAATGAGCTCGCTGGTGCGCTTGGCGGCTTGAATGCCAGCAATGCGGGCCACGCCCAGCACGTCGCCTTTTTTGGCCGACCCGTCGCGAATGAGTTGCAGCGTGGCGGCTTGCATGTGGATCTCGCCGTGCACGCGGGCCACGCGTTGGGTGTGCGCCTTGTCGCCCACATCGACCATGTGGGCTTGGCCTTGTGCATCGAAATGGGTGAGCGACATGATGGGGCCTTCCTGATGAACCGTTAGGATGCATCATACGGATGGATTTCAGCCCCTTCAGGGCTTGTCACATGAACACTTCGCTCTCCGCGGCATTGGCTGGCCTGGCCTGCGCTGCACTGATGGCTGGGTCGGGGCCCGCGCTTGCCCAAGGCAAAAATTTGCCCCGCTTGGGCGATGGCGTGGACATCACCTACGCCCAAGAGCGCCAATTCGGCGAAGGGGTGATGTCGCAGTTGATGCGCTCGCCCGAGTGGGTGCTCGACCCCATGATGGATCAGCACTTGCAAGGCATTTGGACGCGATTGCGTCAAGCGGCCTTGGCTCAAGGCTTGTTGTCGCCGGAGCAAAACCAGCAGTTCAGTTGGGAGGTGAGCTTGTTGTCTGACCCCTCGGTGAATGCCTTTGCATTGCCGGGGGGCTTCATTGGCGTGAACCTGGGTTTGATCACCCAAGTGGACAACGAGGGGGAGTTGGCGGCGGTCATGGCCCACGAACTCAGCCACGTCACACAACGGCACATTGCGCGGCAGTTTGACAAAAGCCAGCGCGAAGCCCCGTTGGTCATGGGCGCCATGCTGTTGGGTTTTTTGGTGGCGGGCCATTCGGCGCAAGGCGGCCAGGCCCTGATTGCGGGCGGTCAGGCAGTGGGCATTTCATCGCAACTGGGCTTTTCTCGGGGCATGGAGCGAGAGGCCGATCGACTGGGCTTGCTGGTGTTGAGCGCGGCGGGGTATTCCCCCAAGGCGTTCGAAGGCATGTTCCGTCAACTCGGACGGGCTTCACGCTTGTATGACGGGCAATCGTTTCCGTATTTGCGCACCCACCCCCTCACCACCGAACGCGAGGCCGATGTGATGGCGCGCATCCAGCAAATGCCGCCTGCTCAAGAGCCCGTGGTCAGCCTCAGCTTCGAGTTGTTCAAGGCCCGCGCCAAGGTGTTGCTGGCCGATCGCGAAGGTTGGACCCGGTTGTTGCAAATGGCGCAACCGCAAGCGAGCGATTCCCCGAAGGTGCAAGCCACCAAGGCTTACGAGCGGGCCTTCATTGGGCTCAAGCTAGGCCAAGGGGCGGCGGCGTGGCAAGCCTGGGGCGAGTTGGCGCAGGCGGTGCCCAAGGCCGATGTGGCGCGAGTGTGGGTGAGTGCCTTGGGTGCCGAGATTCAAATGGCGCGACGCAACCCGCAAGCGGCCTTGACGGTGTTGCGCGAGGTCAAAGGTGAGGCGCCGTGGCCCCATGCCTTGCGTGTGTTGCACAACCAAGCCTTGTGGGCGACGGGCCAGCCGGCCGCGCAAGCCCAAGCGGTGGAGGACTTGGAGTTCATGTCGGCCCTCAACCCACGAGACATTTTGGTGTGGGAAGAACTCGCACGCATCTGGGAAGCCAAAGGGAACCGCCTTCGCGCCTTGCGGGCGCAGGCCGAGGCTTTGCATGCGCGATACGACGACCGGGCGGCACTCGACCGCCTGCAGGCCGCCTTGGATTGGGCCGAACGCTTGCGGGCCGATGGCAAGCTCAGTGCCGCCGATTGGAGCGATTGGGAAATCGTGCAATCGCGTTGGCGCACGCTCAACCAAGACCGACAAGACCGGCTGCGTTCACGGTCTTGAGGGGCGCCGTTAAACTCGTCGCCCCTGACCATGAGCGCCATTCACATCACCGACATCGAAGCCGCCATCAACCACTGGCGGCACCTCAAGCCCTCACCCGATGGCGTGACCTTGTGCGCCGAGGTGCGCGCGCTGGCTGAGGTGTATGCCTTGATGGTGTTTGGGCATCACGATCGCGCGGCCGAGCAAGGCTTTCCCCCCAAGGCCTATGCCGCATGGCTGGCTTGGTATGAAACCACGCCCGACACGCCATGCATTGCCATTTGCTCCACGAGCCAAGGCGATGCCGAATGCAAGGGTTGTGGCCGCACCTTCGACGAGGTGCAGCGTTGGACGGAAATGAGCCCCGCAGACAAACGGGAAACCTGGCATCGCATCCAAATGGAAGGCACGGCCTGGCGTTTCAACCGTTACGCGGAACGGGCGGCCGAGGCGGCTCAGCCTGCGGCCTCTTCCGCCGAGGCTTAAACCCGCTGGGCCAGCTCGGCGGCCTTGCCCAAGTAGCTGGCCGGAGTGAGGGCCAGCAAGCGGTCTTTGTCGGCTTGGGGAATGTTCAAGCCTTGAATCAAGCCATGTAAATCGGCAGCGGCAATGGTTTTGCCCCGGGTCACGGCCTTGAGTTGCTCGTAAGCGCCTTGCACGCCGTGCAAACGCATGACGGTTTGAATGGGCTCGGCCAACACCTCCCAAGCGGCGTCCAAATCGGCGGCCAGTGCTTCGGGGTTGAGTTCGAGTTTGTTCAAACCCGTCATCAGGCTTTGATGGGCCAACACCGCATGGCCCAAAGCCACCCCCATGTTGCGGAGCACGGTGCTGTCGGAGAGGTCGCGCTGCCAGCGGCTTACGGGCAATTTGTCGGCCAAATGGCGAAGCAAGGCGGTGGACAAGCCCAAGTTGCCTTCGGCGTTTTCAAAGTCGATGGGGTTGACCTTGTGCGGCATGGTCGACGAGCCAATCTCGCCGGCTTTGAGCTTTTGCTTGAAGTAGCCCACCGACACATAGCCCCAGATGTCGCGTGACAAGTCGAGCAAGATGGTGTTGCTGCGGGCCAAGGCATCGAACAGCTCGGCC
>JAYPFZ010000026.1:7956-25897 GCA_038126555.1 Betaproteobacteria bacterium | reverse complement strand
GCACCTGAACCGTGGTGAAGCCCATGCTGGCGAGCCGGGCTTGGGCGCTTTGCGCCAATTCGGGCAGACGTTCCACCGACACCACTTGCGCACACAAAGCGCTCAGCAGGGCCGCCATGTAGCCCGTGCCGGTGCCCACATCCAAGACCCGGTCGGTGGGTTTGAGTTGGGCGTCTTGGGCCAAACGGGCATCGATGCGGGCCGCCAACAGGCTTTCACCCTGGCCAATGGCCAAGTCGGTGTCGGTGTAAGCCACGGTTTGCAGGTTGGCGGGCACAAACTTTTCGCGGGGCAGACGACCCAGAGCGGCCAGCACCTGAGGGTCCAGCACTTGCCAAGGGCGAACTTGTTGCTCCACCAGGTTAAAACGGGCTTGATCGTGGTTCATGAACGGGTTCCTCAAAATGGGCTGGGGGTTATCCCTCTGATTTTATCGATCCGGCTTGGCCAGGGCTGGACTTGGGCTGAACGCCAAAGACCCGCATGAGCCAAACCGCCAAGTCATCCAAATAGCAATACACCACGGGCACCACCACCAGGGTGAGCAAGGAGGAGGTGATGACGCCACCAATCACCGCTTGGCCCATGGGCGCGCGCTGCTCCGAGCCTTCGGACAAACCAAACGCCAGGGGCACCATGCCAAACACCATGGCCAGGGTGGTCATGAGGATGGGGCGCAACCGCACCTTGGCCGCCAACAGCAAGGCGTCGTGGCGGGGCAGGCCGGGGCCCAAGGTGCCGTCGTCGCGCACCACGGCCTCTCGCGAGCGAATCGCGAAGTCGACCAACAAAATGGCGTTTTTGGTCACCAGGCCCATGAGCATGACCACGCCAATCACCGAGAACAGCGAGAGCGCTGAACCAAACGTCATCAGGGCCAGCACCACGCCAATCAGGGTCAAGGGCAGGGAGGTCATGAGCGCCAGGGGTTGCAAGAAGCTCTTGAACTGACTGGCCAGAATCATGTAAATGAAGATCACGGCCAAGGCCAAGGCCTGCAAGGCATAGCGGAAAGACTCTTCCATGTTTTTGGTGGAACCGGAAAACTGGAACCGGTAGCCATCGGGCAAGTTGAGCTCGGCAATCACCTTGCGAATGTCGGCCGAAATTTCACCACTGGAGCGCAAGTAGGTGTTGCCATTGATGGCCACTTGTCGGGTGAGTTCGCGTCGGTTGATTTGCTCGGCGCCCGTGCCCAATTCAATTTGGGCCACCTCGCCCAGCGTCACCACGGGGGCGGCTGTGGTCGCCGAGGTTTTGGCCAAGGGCAGGGGCAAGCGCATGAGGGATTCAGGGTGTTGCCGGAACTCGGGGGCCAGGCGAACCTTGACGTCGTAGGTCTCGTCGCGCGCATCGCGCCAGGTGCCTGCATCGTCGCCGGCAATCAGGGTGCGCAACCAGCCCGCCACGTTGGCGCTGTTCAAACCCAAATCGGCGGCGGCGGTGCGCTGCAATTGCACCATCACCCGGGGGCTGTCGGCTTGCACGCTGGTGTCGATGTCCACCAAGCCAGGGATGTGCTGCAAACGGCTCACGGCTTGCTGGGCCAGCCGGTTGAGCACCTCTTGGTCGGGACCGGTGAGGTAGAACTCGATTTGCTTTTGGCCACCCACCGGATCGAGCAAACCCACGTGGGTGAGGGTGATGCCAGCGATGCGCTGCAGGCGTTCACGAATCTCGGCCGACACCTGGTCCACATTGCGTTGGCGTGCTTTGCGGTCAATGAGTCGGATGTAGATGAAGGCCTTGTTTTTGCCAAGGGCGCCGCTGTCGTTGATGGTGACCAAGCTGTCGCGCACTTCGGGAATGCTGCGCAACACCGCTTCCACCTGTTTGGCCTTGGCCTCGGTTTGCTCCAAGGACGAACCCACAGGGGTGCTGAACTTCACATAGGTTTCCGAATAGTCGGCCTTGGGCACGAATTCGGAGCCCAGCAGCGGGATCATGAAGATGCTGGTGACAAAAATGCCCACCGCCATGAGCACGGTGGTGAGTCGGTGATGCAAGGACCAGTTGAGCAAGCGTTGGTAGAGGTCGCTGAGTCGGTCGGTGAAGCGCTCGAAAGCCCCAGTCACCCGTCCCAAGGTGCGGTCATACCAACTGGTGCGACCGGACGGCTTGCCATGGGCGTGAATCGACGGGTCGTGCCACACGCTCGAGAGCATGGGGTCGAGCGTGAAGCTCACAAACATGGAGATGAGAACGGCCGCCACGATGGTGATGCCAAATTCGTGGAAGAACTTGCCAATGATGCCCTGCATGAACCCAATGGGCAAAAACACCGCCACGATGGACAAGGTGGTGGCCAAGACCGCCAAGCCAATTTCTTGCGTGCCTTGCATCGAAGCCTCGTAGGCCGACTTGCCCATTTGCACATGGCGCACGATGTTCTCGCGAACCACAATGGCATCGTCGATCAGCAAGCCCACACACAGGGACAAGGCCATGAGGGTGACCATGTTGATGGTGAAACCAAACCACTGCATGAACATGAACGTGCCAATCAAGGAGATGGGCAGCGTGAGGCCAGTGATCACCGTCGAGCGCCAAGAGTTCAAGAACAAAAACACGATCAAGATGGTGAGCAAGGCCCCTTCATACAAAGTGGCCGTGACGTTTTTGACCGACACGCGGATGGGCCGCGAGATGTCGAACAAAGGCACCAGCTCAATGCCGTCGGGCAAGGACGCCTGAGCTTGCGCCACCGAGCGGTTCAAGGCGTCGATCACGTCGAGGGTGTTCTCGTCTTGCGCCTTTTGCACATTCAAGGTGATGGTGCGCTGGCCGTTGTAGAGCGCCAGGCTTTGCACCTCAGAGGCACCATCGTGAATCGCGGCCACCTGCGACAGCCGCACCGAGCTGCGGTTGGCATTGCCCACAATGATTTGCCCGAAGTCTTCGGGTCGAACCACTGGGGATTGCATTTGCACCACGCGCTCTTGGCGGGCGTCGCGCAGCGTGCCCAAGGGGGAATCCACGCCGTCGGCCCGCACGGCGCGCAGCACTTGATCGGGGCTGATGCCGTAGGCGTTGAGCGAGTTGGGGTTGAGGTAGAGGTTGATCTCGCGCTTGGTGCCACCCACCAAATTCACCTGACCCACGCCGGGGATGTTTTCCAGCCGTTTGCGCAGCACCTGATTGGCCCAGGTGGTCAGCTCCACATCGTTCATGACGCGGGTCGCACCGGGCTTGGGTAAAACGGCCACCGACCAAATCGAGCGGCTCGACGGGTCGAAGCGAATCACGCGCGGCTCTTTCACCTCGGTGCGCAGGCTGGGGCGCACGGCTGCGATTTTTTCGCGCACATCGTCGGCGGCTTTTCGCCCATTGACCTCCAGCTGGAACTCAATCACCACGGTGGAGCGGCCC
Source organism: Betaproteobacteria bacterium (assembly GCA_038126555.1). Taxonomy (GTDB): domain Bacteria; phylum Pseudomonadota; class Gammaproteobacteria; order Burkholderiales; family Burkholderiaceae_C; genus Limnohabitans. Next base: position 22,528 of record JAYPFZ010000026.1, on the reverse strand, counting down.
AGCACGTTGGTGGACGACAAGCTGTTGATGCCGGCCACCGAGTTCACGGCTTCTTCAATTTTTTTGCTGACCTCCGACTCCACGATTTCTGCAGAGGCGCCGGGGTAATCGGTGACCACCACCACCACCGGCAAATCGATGTTGGGGAATTGGTCGACCTTGAGTCGCTGGTAGGCAAAGAGGCCCAGCACCACAAAGGCCAGCATCACCATGGTGGCGAACACTGGGTTTTTCAGGCTGACGCGCGTGAACCACATGGCTCATTGCCCTTTCGCGGGAGTGGCCACACGGACTTGCAAGCCTTCACGCAAAGCGCCGGTGGAGGCCGCCAGCACTTGCTCGCCGCCGGTGAGGCCGGAAGTGATGATCACCCATTGGCCGCCCTCGGGCTGATTCAGCAAGGGCCCCCGTGCGCCCATTTGCACGGGCAAGACCCGAACGCGTTGATCCACCAGCGCCAGCACGTGCGGCTCGGGCCGATCGGTGCGCACCGCGCTCAGGGGCACGGCCAAGCCCTGGGCCTGGCCTTGTTGCAGCTGGCCTTGCGCAAACAGGCCTTGCCGCAAGCCCGCCGCATGGGGCAATTGCAAATACGCCCGCACGCTGCGGGTGGCGGGGTCCACGCTGGGGTTGATGCGCAGGAGTTGGGCGGTCAGGGGCTGGGCTTGACCTTCCACTTGCAAACGGGCCGTTTGACCAATTGCCAGGCCAGCGGCATGGCTGGGGTTGAGGGACACCATCACTTCCAAAGCGCTGAGGTCCACCACCTCCAGGATGCGGGCGTCGGGGTTGGCGCGCTCCCCGGTTTGCATCAGCACGCTGGCCACTTGGCCATTCAGGGGTGCTTTGAGCACGGTGTCAGCCAAGGCTTTTTCAGCGATGCGTTCACCAGCCAGGGCTTGGTCCAGATTGGCCTTGGCGCTGGTCAGGCTGGCTTGTGAATTGATGAGCGCGGTTTTGGAGATGAACCCCTGGTTCACCAGCGCTTGGTTGTTGTCAAAGCCCAATTGCGCGGTTTGGAGCTGGGCCCGGGCCATCTCCACTTGACGGCTGGCTTGGCGCAGCCGCTCTTTGGCATCGGTGTCGTCGGTCAGGGCCACCACCTGGCCTTGTTGAACGGTTTCCCCTTCTTTCACCCGCACTTGCTTGAGGTCGCCCGCCACTCGGGCCTTGACCCAAGCCGATCGCACCGCTTGCACCGGGCCGGAAACCGGCACTTGCAAGGCCAAGGTTTGGGGTTGAACGGTGAGCACATCTTGGGGCGACACCTCCAGTTGATCGCTGGCCAATTGGGCCGCCGTGGGGGCCGTGGCCTTTGGGGCTTGGGCCGAGCGGCGGGCCAAGGCCCAACGCACCAGCGCAGCCAAAACGATCAGGATCAAAACGGCAATGAGCCATCGACGCAGACGAGGTTTCACAAGGCACCTTTAGGGGATTGAGCCAGGAAGCCCTGGCAGAGGTTGTAGACATGCGCCCTTAAAAACGCTGGGGCATCCAATTGGGCCTGGGGCACACAACAGCCCATGCCGTGCTGCCACAGGCTCAGATGAACCATGCCCGCCCACAAGCTGTGAACGGCAAAGTCCATGTCCATGGCGCGAAATTCGCCAGCTTTCACACCCAAGGTGAGGATGCCCTTGAGCAGCTGGATGCCCGGCTGAATCACCTCCCGGTGATAGAACTCAGCTAGGTGAGGAAATTGCCGGGCTTCGGTCATGACCAGTCGGGGCAAACCACTGGCCGGCGTGGCGCCGACTTGTTCCCACCAGGTCATCATGGCCTTGAGCAACAACTCGCTGGCAGGGGCCTGGACTTCGCTCAGGATCAATTCCTCTTCACCCAGCCGGATCACGCTCACCATGTATTGGCGAACCACAGCTTCAAACAGTTCGACCTTGCTGGGGTAGTAGAGGAACAGGGTGCCTTTGGAGACGCCAGCCCTGCGGGCCACCTCTTCGACGCGGGTGGCGGCATAGCCCTGGGCCACAAACAGTTGCAAGGCGGCATCGAGCAGCTCGCCGGGCCGCTCCGACTTGCGCCGGGTGCGGGGGGGAGGGGCTGAGCGGGGCGTTTGCATGTTAATGACCGATTGGTCAGCAATCATAGCCCAGGGGTGCCCAACCGGACAGACGGGCCTCGCAAAGCCCTTTGGCCGCACTAAGATGATTTGCATGACACACATCGTGACCCTGGGGGGTGGCTGTTTTTGGTGCCTCGAAGCGGTTTTTGATCGCTTGCAAGGCGTGTTGGACGTGGAGTCTGGCTATGCCAATGGGCAGCACCCGAAGCCCGACTACGAGCTGGTGTGTGCCGGGATCACCGGCCACGCCGAAGTGGTGAAAGTCACCTACGACCCCACGGTGCGCAGCCTGCCCGAGTTGTTGCAGGTGTTTTTTGCCATTCACGATCCCACTTCGCTCAACCGGCAAGGGGCGGATGTGGGCACCCAATACCGCAGTGGCATTTACTGGCATGACCCCGCCGATGAGGCCGTGATTCGCGACACCCTGGCGCAATTGCAAGCGGCGCAATGGTGGCCCGGCACCTGGGTGACGGAGCTCGCACCCGTGAACAACTACCACCCGGCTGAGGCCTATCACCAAGATTATTTCTTGCGCCACCCAACGCAGGGCTATTGCATGGCCGTGGTCTCGCCCAAGGTCAGCAAGTTTCGCCAGCAATTTTCGCAATGGCTCTTGCCTGGGGCCTGATGCATGCTCGACATCCTGCCTTCGCTGCTGCCCGTGATTGCCCTCATTGCCTGCGGCTATGCCGCCGGTCATTGGCACTGGGTGTCCGAGGCCGGGCTCAAAGACATTTCCAAACTGGCCTTCAACCTGCTGGCGCCAGCTTTGCTGTTCCGAACCTTGGGCAAGGTGGACTTGAGTGCCCTCGATTTGTCCCCCGTCATCATGTATCACGCCCTCACGGCGGCCTGGCTGCTGGTGTGGGTGGCCGTGTATGGCCTCACCCCCCGCGGTTGCATTCGCGCCTTGGGCGGCACCTACAGCAATGCGGTCATGATCGGCATTCCCCTGGTGTCGCTGGCCTATGGCCCCCAAGGGCTGGTCTACATCCTCACCTTGGTGTCGGTGCACGCCCTCATCATCCTCACCTTGGCCACCGTCTTGTTTGAACTGGCGCTGGCGCGCGAGGCCCGTCAGGCCGCCGAAGGCCCCGCACCGAGCTTGGGCGAAACGCTGGGTCGGGCGGTGAAGTCGGCGGTCATGCATCCGGTGTCCATGCCGGCTTTCTTGGGCCTCTTGTTTGCGCAAACGGGCTGGCATTTGCCCGAGCTGATCGACAAGCCCATGGATTGGCTGGGTCGCGCGTTTGCGCCCTTGGCCTTGATCATGGTGGGCATTCAATTGCAGCACGTGCTGGGCAAGGGCTTGCCGTGGCGGGTGGCTGCAACGGGCAACGGTGCCGCCGTGCGCTGGGACGAGGTGGCCCACATGGTGGTGCTCAAAAACCTCTTGCACCCTTTGCTCATCCTCGTGTGTGGCTGGCTCCTGGCCTTGCCCCCCTTGGCCTTGACGGTCATGGTGGTCACGGCCTGCATGCCGGTGGGCGCCAATTCTTATTTGTTCGCCACCCGCTACCAAGTGGGGCAAGCCGAGGTGTCGGTGAGCCTGTCCATCTCGGTGGTGATGGCCTTGTTCACCGTGCCCGCCCTCATGGGCTTGCAGCACTGGCTGGTGGGTTAAGGGGCCAAGCGCTCGCGCACCCAAGCGGCGCTGGAGTCTTCGAGGCGGTAGCGCAGCCGGTCGTGCAAACGGCTGGGGCGACCCTGCCAAAACTCCCAGCGATCGGGGGCCAGTCGATACCCGCCCCAGTGCGGCGGTCGGGGCGGCGACATCAAAAACTTGGCGCCATATTTCGCGGCCTCGGTGACCAGCACCGTGCGCCCAGCAATCACCTGGCTTTGGGGGCTGGCCCAGGCGCCGATGCGTGAGTCGATGGGGCGGCTTTGGTAGTAGGTGTCGCTCAGCTCTGGCTCGACGGGGGTGACGCGGCCTTCGATGCGCACCACCCGCTCCAATTCGACCCAATGAAATTGCAAGCAGGCATAGGGGTTGCCCGCGAGTTCTTGGCCTTTGCGGCTTTGGTAATTGGTGTACCAAACGAGGCCGCGTTCATCGAGGCCCTTGAGCAACACAATGCGCGAGCTCGGGCGCAAGTCGCTGCCCACGGTGCACAGCGTCATGGCCGAAGGCTCGGGCAGTTGACCCGCAATGGCCTCGTCCAGCCATTTTTGAAACTGGTGCAAAGGGTTGGGATCCGAAGCCTGCTCATCCAAAGCGGCTCGCTCGTAACTTTTGCGCATGTCGGCCAAAGAGGTCATGGGGTGTGGTCCTGTTGTGAGCTGGGCTCCGGGTCGGAGGCCAAAGCCAGAATTCTCGCCAATGGGGCATCGTGAATGCCCCAGTCCAGCAAGCTTTGGTGGGTGCGCTGGGCGTAATCGAAGGTGTGGCCGTAGCGGCCACCGACGCGGTCGCTGAGGATGGCGCGCAATTGGTCGTCGCGCAGCACCCCGGTGTAGTTGGGGCTTTGGCGGCTGAGCGTGAAGGCCAGTGCCTGAACGGGGCCGGCGTCGGTCTGTGCGGTCACCCATTTGGGCACATACACGCACGAGGGCATTTCGCGCTGCCACAAGTCCATCCAGAACGCATCGCTGGGTTGCTTCACTTGCAAGAGCAGGCCCCGGCAGCTGCCGCCGGGCAGCAGGGCAAACACCAGCCCGGGCCGCTCGGGCGTGCCCCGGTTGATGCGACTCCACATCTTCAAGCCCCGGTGCCAGCCCCTCAAGGTGGCCAGACGGGTTTGCGACACCTCAAAGGCCGGTTGCCAAATCAGCGAGCCATAGGCAAACAACCACACCGACGATTGGCGCTGGGCCTCGTCACGAATGCGCGCCAACCAGTCGAGGGCGGGTGCAGACAGGGCGACCTTGGGCACGGACATGGAGGGGTTCGTCCTACTCCTGTTCGAAGGTGAATGACCCGCGCGACGACTCAGGCGTCGCGCTCAATGAGCTCGATTTTGTAGCCATCGGGGTCTTGCACAAAAGCAATGATGGTATTGCCCCCTTTGACAGGGCCGGCTTCTCGGGTGATGGTGCCGCCAGCGGCGCGAATGCGCTCGCAGGCTTGGGCGACATCGGGCACGCCCAAGGCAATGTGCCCATAGGCCGTGCCCATGTCGTAGCTGCTCACGCCGTGGTTGTAGGTGAGCTCGATTTCGGCTTGGCCAGGGTTGCTGTCGTAACCCACAAACGCCAGGGAGTAGCCTTGGTCGGGGCGTTCGGTGGTGCGCAGCAGTTGCATGCCCAAGACTTGGGTGTAGAAGTCGATGGCACGCTGCAAATCGCCAACGCGCAACATGGTGTGAAGCAGTCTCATGATCGTTTCTCTCCTGGCAAATCGAACAACAGGCACGAGGCCGTGCCGTGGGCATAAAGCCTACCATCGGGCCCCACCACGCGGCCTTCGGCGGTGGCCACTTGGCGACCCGTGTGAACCACTTGGCCCACGGCGCGCACGCGCTGCAGATCTGGTGGAATGGCGCGCACCAAGTGCACATTGAAATCGGTGGTGGTGTAGGCCCGGCCTTCAGGCAGCGTGGTGTGCACCGCGCAACTCATGCAGGAGTCGAGCAAGGTGGCATACCAGCCCCCGTGCACACCGCCCAAAGGGTTGTGCACCTTGACCGATGGCGTGCCCTGAAACACCACTCGCCCCAACTCGGCCTCCACCAAACCAAAGTCCAAGGTGTGCGCAATGTGCGAAGGGGGCAACTCGCCACGCAGCATGGCCTGAAACAAAGCCAAGCCCGCACGGTTGGCCATGGCCTCCCGGGGGATGTAGCCGCAAGCCATCGACTGCGCTTGGATGCGGGCTTCAGCGGCCAGCCAGTCGTTCAAGATTTCGGTGGGGGTGCTCATCATCGCCTTTCGAATTGAGGGCGCCGACCCGCCATCAGGGCGTCACGCCCCTCGGCCAAATCGGCACTTTGGTGAATCAGGTGTTCGTCTTGCGCGTAGGACTCGGCGTGCCAGCGGTCCCAGGTGAGGGCGTTGAGGTGCCGTTTGGTGGCCTCAACCGCCAAGGGCGCCATGGCCAACACCTCGGCCGAAATCGCTTGCAAGCGGCTTGTCATGGCCTCGGGGGTGTCCAGCGACTCCACCACGCCCAAGCTGGCCAGCACCGCGACGGGCAAGGGCTGACCCAACAAAAACGCGCGCTTGCTCCAGTCGGGGCCCAAATGGCGCGCATAACGCCGCAGGCCTTCAGGGTAGAAGAGCAACCCCATGCGGCAAGCCGGCATGCGCCATTCACCGTTGGGCAGGGACAGGCGCAGGTCGCAGGCCAGCGCCAAATCCGTGCCGCCCCCGTGCACCGAACCGTTGATGAGCGCCACCGTGGGCACGCGCAACTCGGCCCAGGCTTGCACCGCTTGCTCAAAGCGGCGCGGGGCGCTGGCGCCTTCAGCCAAGCCTTGCAAGCGGTAACCTGCGCAAAACACGGGGCGCGGCCCCTCGGCCACGCGCGCTTGCAGCACCGCCAGGCGAATCGAGGTGTCGTGTTCGATGGTGTGGGCATGGGCTTGCAGGGTCTGCAAGTCCTCGTCGCTCAGGCTGTTGCGCACATCGGGGCGGTTGAGCGTCACGGTGGCCACACCATGGGCCACCGACAAATGGGGAGGGGAGGGCTCAGGGGCAGTCATGGGGCCATTGTGACCGCAATGCCCCCAACGTCAGCGCCGCCCCGGTGCAGGGTCAGTGGATGTGACTGCCGCCATTGATGTCGATTTCGCTGCCCGTGACGTAAGAGGCCAAATCGCTGGCCAAGAACAAACAGCAGCCCGCCACTTCGTGCGCATGACCTGGGCGGCCCATGGGGACGCTGGCCACGATGGCTTCGAGCTTGTCGGGGGTGAGCATGCCGCCGGTGATGTCGGTGTCGATGAAGCTGGGGCAAATGGCGTTCACGCGAATGTTGTCCGGGCCCAATTCGCGTGCAGCGGCTTTGGTGTAACCCAGCACGGCCGCTTTGGCTGCCGAGTAATGGCTGCCGCCGAACACGCCGCCGCCGCGTTGCGCACTGACGGACGACATGTTCACGATGCTGCCCCGGCGACGCTCGCGCATGCCGGGCACCACCGCTTGGGTCATGTAGAGGGTGCCGCGCATGTTGATGTCCATGACGCGGGTGTAGGTTTCGGGGTCCACATCCATCAGGCGCTGAGGGCTGGTGATGCCGGCGATGTTCACCAGCACATCCACCTGGCCCCAGGCCTTGAGGGCCATTTGCACGGAAGCCTCGCATTCGGCTTTGTCGGTCACGTTGCAGCGGGCCGACAAGTGGCCGCTGCCCGGTAGGGTGGCCACGGCTTGAGCCGCCGCTTGGGCGTCGAGGTCGGTGATCATGACCCGAGCGCCGTGTTCGGCAAACAGTTTGGCCGTAGCCAGGCCCAGCCCACGCGGGCTGGCAGCGCCGGTGATGATCACGGTTTGATTGGCAAGCAACATAAAACCCTCTTGGAGGTGATGGGGGAGTGGATGGGGAAGGGGGGAATCAAGCGTCGTTGGCTGCGCGTCGGCCATTGAGGGCACGGTAGGCGCGAATCACTTGGCTGTCGTCGGCAGCGCCGTGGCCCAAGCCACTGGCCGCGAGGAACATTTGGCGAGCGGCAGCGGCCAAAGGCAAACCAGCGCGCATGACTTCGCCCTGGGACAACACAATGCCGAGGTCTTTGACGAAGATGTCGACTGCCGAGGTGACCTCGGGGTCGTCTTGCATCATGCGGGGGCCGCGATCGCCCCACATCCAGCTGTTGCCCGCCGAGACGGACACGATCTCGTGCATGATGGGCAAGGCAATGCCAGCGCGCTCGGCCACGTGCATGGCTTCAGCAGCGGCGGCGATGTGCACGCCACACAGCAATTGGTTCACCATCTTGGCGGTTGAGCCCATGCCGGGCTCAGGCCCCACTTGGAAGATGCGACCGGCCATGGCTTTGAGGGGGCCGTCGAGCCGTTGGGTGAGGGCAGGGTCGCCCCCGACCATGATCGACAAGGTGCCAGCCGCCGCACCTTTGGTGCCGCCCGAAACGGGGGCATCGAGAAAGCCAATGCCGCGCTCGGCCAAATCTTTGGCCAGGCGTTGGGCTTGGGCGGGCGGCTGGGTGCAAGCGGCCACCACGACGGCATTGGGGCTCAGGGCGTCTGCCGCGCCTTGGTCAAACAGCACTTGCCGAGCTTGATCGCCCGACACCACCATCAGCCACAACACATCCACCCCTTGTGCGGCCTGCGCCACGCTGTGGGCGGCTTGCCCACCTTGGGCGACGAAAGCGTCAATGGCCGATTCGCGAAGGTCGTAGGCCTTCACGGCATGACCAGCCGCGAGCAGGCGCGGCGCCATTTTGGAACCCATGGCCCCAAGGCCAACCCATCCAATGTTCATGTTGAACCCTGTGTGAAATTATTCTTTGACGGCGCCCGTCATGGCACTCACGTAATGCTCAACGAAGAAGGCATAGAGCACCACCAAGGGCAGCGAGCCCACCAGCGCACCGGCCATCAGCGAGCCCCAACGGTATTGGTCACCGTCGGTGAACGAGGCCAGAATGGCAACGGGCACGGTTTTCTTCTCGACGCTGTTGATGAAGGTGAGCGCATAAATGAACTCGTTCCAGCACAGCGTGAGGCAGAAGATGGACGCAGAGATCAAACCCGGCACGGCCAGCGGCAGGATGATCTTGATGAGAATTTGCCAACGGGTGGCGCCATCGATCAGCGCGCACTCCTCCAACTCGTAGGGAATGGTCTTGAAATAGCCCATGAGCAACCACGTGGAGAAGGGAATCAGGATCGTGGGGTAGGTGAGGATCAAGGCAAACGGGGTGTCGAACAAACCATACTGAAACACCACCGTGGACAAGGGGATGAACAAAATGGAGGGCGGCACCAAGTAGGCCAAAAAGATCATGCCGCCCACGGTGTTGGCACCCTTGAATCGAATGCGGGTGATGGCATAGGCCGAGAACACGCTGGCAATCAGCGACAAGATGGTGGCCGCCACCGCCACAAACATGGTGTTCCAAAGCCAGGTGGGGTAATCGGTTTCGAACAGCAAGGCGTAAATGTGCTCGAAGGTGGGCTTCCAGACCCACAAGGGGTTGAAGGTGTCCAGATCGAGCAGCTGCTCTTTGGGCTTGATGGCGGTGATGCCCATCCAGTAGAACGGGAAGAGCAACACAATGACGATGAGCAACAACGGCAGGTAAACCCTCACCAATCGCTGAGGCAGCGAGGAGAGGTAGTCCATCCCATCGGAGTCATCGCTCAGTTTGGGGGATGCGGCTTCACTCATGATCACTTCCTTGTTGCCATTGACGACGTTGCAAACCAAACCACGACACCATGATGGCGGCGAGCAAGAAGGGCACCATGGCTGTGGAAACGGCCGCGCCTTCGCCAATGCGCCCGCCCAAGATGGCGGTGTTGTAAGACATGGTGGCCATGAGCTCGGTGGCGCCTGCGGGGCCGCCGTTGCTCAGCACCTTGATGAGCTGGAAGTCGGTGAAGGTGAACAGCACCGAGAAGGTCATGACCACCGCAATGATGGGGGTCAGCAAGGGGTAGGTGATGTGGCGGAACATTTGCCAGCGGCTGGCACCGTCAAGCGTGGCGGCCTCATACAAAGAGGGCGGCACGGTTTGCAAACCCGCCAGCAGGGAAATGGCAATGAAGGGCACGCCGCGCCACACGTTGGCGAAGATCACGCTCCAACGGGCATTCCAGGCGTCGCCCAAGAAATTGATGTTGCCGTCGATCAGGCCCATGTTTCTGAGGGACCACGAAATGACGGAAAACTGCGGATCGAAGATCCACCAAAAGGCAATGGCCGACAACACCGTGGGCACGATGAAGGGGATGAGCACGATGGCTCGCAAAATGGCCTTGAAGGGCAGCTTTTCATTCAGCAGCAAGGCCAAATACAAGCCGATGGCGAACTTGGCCACGCTGGCAAAGAAGGTGTAGAAGATGGTGAAAAACACCGCCGTCTGAAACTTGGGGTCGTCGATGATCCAGATGTAATTTTCTAGGCCGACGAACTCGCCAGGCCGACCGATTTTGGCGTCCGTGAAGGACAGCCAAATACCGAGGCCCAGCGGGTAAACGAGAAACATGAGGAGAAACACCGCCGTGGGCAGCATGAAGATCCAACCCAAGGTATTGCGCGAATTCATCATTCGCGACCACAAAGAGGTTTGATAAGCAGTTGACGACACAGTGGTGTTCTCCTGTTCAGACCATTAGCGGTAGATGCGCTTGGCCTGGCGTTCAGCCATGGAAATGGCGTCTTTGATGGTTGAGCGACCCGTGCAGACCGCAGCCACCATGTCCAGCATCACAAAGTCAGCCAGGGCCGAAGCAGCCTTCTCGCCCACGGAGCCCAGGCCACCGGCGGTGAGGGTGCGCTTGGCCACGTCACGCAACATGCTCAGCTTGGGATCGGACTTCCAAACCGGGTTGTTGTCGTAGGCGTTCAGGGGGTGCGTCAGGTAAGCCACGCCGCCCTCGAGCCATTTGTCGTAGTTCGCGGCTTCCATGGTGAAGCTCAGGAACGCTTTCACGGCATTGGGGAACTTGGTGTACTTCATGCCCCTCCAGGGGTAGGCAAGGTGGCCCTCGGTGGGCTGGCCAGCCGGACCCACAGGCCACCGGGAGTGGTTCAGGTCGTCCATGATTTCCTTCATCTTGGCGTCCTTGCCTGCGCCAGCTTTGGCGGCGGCGTAAATGGACACACCGTTGTTGGTGAGGGAAATCTGGCTTTGCAAGAAAGCCTTGTTGTTGAACGAGTCGTTCCACGAAGCCGTGCCGTCGACGAAGGTGTCGGACAAGGCCTTGATGTATTCCAGGGCCTTGACGGTTTCGGGGGAGTTGATGATGACCTTGTCGTTTTTGTCGACCAGGTTGGAGCCATGAGACCACAGTGCCCAGTGCACCCAAGCGTTGCCGTCACCCGAGGCGCGGCCCAGCGCGAAACCACCTGGGGTGGATTTGGCCTTGAGGGCTTTCATGAGTTCGAGGAATCCAGCGGTGTCGGTGGGCACAGACTTGAAGCCGGCCTTTTCGATCATGCTTTGGCGATAGTTGATCACGTTGCCGTTGTAGGCCACGGGAATGGCGATCCACTTGCCTTTGGACTTGCCATAGGTTTCTGCCGTGGGCACCCAGCCGCCGTATTTCTTGCCGAGGTAATCGGCCACGTCGGAGACGTCCAAGCACTTGGCGGGGAACAGGTGGGGCAGGGAATACAGACCCCAGAAGAGGTCGGGGCCTTGGCCGGTGTTGGCCGCCACGCTGGCCTTGGGTTGCACGTCGTCGAGGGATTCGTTCAACACCTTGACTTCAACGCCAGTGGCTTGGGTGAAGGCTGCCACGAGTTTCATGAATGCATCTTCTTCACTCTGAACAAAACGCTTCCAGCGCAACAGTTGCAGCTTGGCGCCTTTTTCAGGTTTCCAGCTGTTGGCAGCAGCCCAAGCGTTGGCAAACAGGCTCAGGTTGCCCAGAGCGCCTGCGCCAGCCAGAGCGGCACCCGATTTCAGGGCATCGCGCCTAGAGAATTGACGTGTGGTCATTGCGAACTCCTCGTAGTTATGGTGATGAAAAAATGGGCCTTGGGTTTCCGGTGATGTCAGGCGGAGACCCGGTTGCCGCTGACGGGATCAAAGACGTGGCACTGGTCGATGCGCGGGCGCAAATTCACCTTTTGCCCAGGCGCGAACGCGTGGCGCTCACGGAAAACAGCCACCAAGTCTTGCTTGCCCAAGTGCGACAAGACCATGGTTTCAGAGCCAGTGGGTTCCACCACCGACACCTCAACGCTCAGGCCATCGTCGGCAAAGTCGAGGTGCTCGGGGCGCACGCCAAAGTCGATGGCCTGGCCATCGGTGAGGGGCTTGATCAATTCGGGGAGCATCAGGCGCTCGCCCGTGTGGGTTTCGAACATGGGGCGGTCGCCCGAGCGGTAGGTGCCCGAAATGAAGTTCATGGCGGGTGAGCCAATGAAGCCTGCCACGAATTTGTTTTGGGGGTTGTCGTAGAGCTCAAGCGGGGAGCCGATTTGCTCGATGATGCCGTCGTGCATGACCACGATTTGGTCGGCCATGGTCATGGCTTCGATTTGGTCGTGGGTGACGTAAATGGAGGTGGTTTTGAGGCGCTGGTGCAACTCTTTGATTTCACTGCGCATGGCCACGCGCAACTTGGCGTCGAGGTTGGACAGGGGTTCGTCGAAGAGAAACACCTGCGGGTCGCGAACAATGGCGCGGCCCATGGCCACGCGCTGGCGCTGGCCGCCCGAGAGCTGACGAGGGAAGCGGTCGAGCAACTGGGTGAGGCCCAGGATGCCGGCGGCTTGATCCACGCGGGCGTTGATTTTGGCGGCGTCGACTTTGGCCAGGGCCAAAGAAAACGCCATGTTGTCGCGCACCGTCATGTGCGGGTAGAGGGCGTAGTTTTGGAACACCATGGCGATGTCGCGCTCTTTGGGCGGGACTTGGTTGACCACCCGGTCACCAATGGAGATCGTGCCTTCGCTGATGTTTTCCAGGCCCGCCACCATGCGCAACAAGGTGGACTTGCCGCAGCCGGAAGGCCCCACCAGCACGGTGAACGACCCGTCGGGGATGTCGATGCTGACTCCATGGAGAATCTCGACTTCTCCGAAGCGTTTTTTCACGTGATCGATGCTGACACTGGCCATGAGTTCCTCGAATGTTGGGTTGCACTTGCCCATGCAAGCGCAGACCGGATGGGCATGGAGGGGAACCATACGAGCCTTTGCCGTCAGTCCGTATCAGTGGTTTCCCGTTGTTTGTCCCAAATTTGTCTGATAACCTGACGAAATGTCCGATTCCCTGACCGTTTCCCCAGTCTCCACCGGCACTTCGCCCCTGTTGGGCCAGAAGTTGCGCGCCAATCGGTTGTCGGATTTATTGGCGGATCGGCTGCGCCAGCAGATCGAACAAGGGGTCTGGGGCCCCAACCAGCGCATTCCCACCGAAGCCCAGCTGTGCACCCAGCACGCGGTGTCGCGCTCGGTGGTGCGCGAAGCCGTTCACCAGTTGCGAAGCCAAGGCCTGTTGCAGTCTCGGCAAGGCTCGGGCATGTATGTCACGCCCCAGCAGCACCGGGCTTGGTTGCCCGATTTGGCGCTCCTGGGCTCCATCGAGGGCGTGGTTCAAATGGTGGAAATGCGCCGCGTGGTGGAGTCGGGCATGGCCCCCTTGGCCGCCAAGCGCGCCAAGGCCAGCCAAATCAAGTCCTTGTGGAAGGCTCTGAAAGCCATTGATGAGGCCATTGATGCGGGGCGCGATGGCGTGGCCGAAGACTTTGCCTTTCACCGCGCTGTAGCCGAGGCGACCAACAACCCCCAATTTGTCCGAATGGTGAGCTTTTTGGAGCAATACTTGTTGGATGCCATGCGCGTCACCAAGCTCAACGAAGCTCGCCGCGAAGACTTCATGCAGCAAGTCCGCGACGAACACCGGGCCATTGTCCAAGCCATTGCCGACCGGGACCCCGAGGCCGCTCGCCTCGCGGTCACCCGTCACCTGGAATTGGGGGAGTGGCGCTTGCGTGAAGGCGGCTGGCTGAAAACCCAAAAATCCAAGACCACATCCAGAGGAAAGCGTTCATGAAATTGCTCATCACCGGCGGCGCCGGATTCATTGGGGCCCGTTTGGCCCGCACCTTGCTGGCTCAGGGCCAATTGGGTGGCCGTTCCATCGATGAGTTGGTGATTGCTGACCAATTCCCCGCTCCCGCCGATTTGGCGGGTCACGCCAAAGTCAAGGTGCTGACCGGCCCTTTGCTGGACCAGTGCGCCGGTTTTTCGGGCGCCAATTTCGATGGCGTGTTCCATCTGGCCTCGGCCGTCTCGGGCGAGTGCGAGGCCGACTTCGAATTGGGCTTGCGCTCCAACCTCGACTCCACCCGCGCCTTGCTCGACGCCTTGCGCCGTGGCAGCTCGGCGCCCCGTGTGGTGTTTTCCAGCTCGATTGCGGTGTATGGCCCCGACGACGCCCACCCCATGCCAGCCGTGGTTGACGACAACACCTTGCCTTGCCCGCAAACCTCTTATGGCATTCACAAGCTCATTTGCGAGCACTTGGTGGCCGACTACACCCGCAAGGGCTTCATCGATGGCCGCAGTGCCCGCCTCATGACGGTGAGCGTGCGACCCGGCAAACCCAACGGTGCCGCTTCGTCCTTTTTCAGCGGCATCATTCGCGAGCCCTTGGCCGGTGTGGCCTCGGTGTGCCCCGTGGACGCCTCGGTGGCACACCCCGTGTCGTCGCCAGGTAAAACCATCGAGGGCCTCATCAAGGTGTTTGAAGCCGATCGTCAGGCCTACAGCGGCCGCACCGCCATGAACCTGGCGGGCATCAACGTCACCGTGGCCGACATGCTCAAAGCCTTGGAAGAAGTGGCTGGGCCCGAGGTGCGCGCTCGCGTGAGCTTCCAGCGCGACGACACCATTGCCCGCATCGT
>JAYPFZ010000026.1:0-7946 GCA_038126555.1 Betaproteobacteria bacterium | reverse complement strand
GCCCAAAGCCGCCCGCTCTGAGCGTGCCAAACGCCTGGGCCTCTTGCCCGACGCGTCGTATGCCGACATCATTCGCCAATACATTGCCGATTGCCGCGCCAATGGCACGGCCGACACCGCCCTCAAGGGCTTGTCTTGAATTCAGGGGAAACACACATGAGCAACGAAACACCCAATGTCATGCTGGTTTCGCAGGTCATGCCCTACATGGCGCAGGCCTTGAACGAGCAATACGTGGTGCACGAAAAAGACCACATCGTGGACCCCGGCGCCCTGGGGCGCATCCGTGCGTTGGTGGGCGGGGGCGACTCCAAAGTTGAAGCCAAACTCATGGCCATGCTGCCCAACCTCGAAATGATTTCGGTGGTGGGCGTTGGCTACGACGGCGTCGATGTGAAAGCCGCCTTGGAGCGCGGCGTCAAGATCAGCCACACCCCCAATGTGCTCAATGACGACGTGGCCGACCTGGCCTTGGCGCATTTGCTCAACGTGGCGCGCCGTTTGCCCCAAGCCGACCGCTTCGTTCGCAACAGCGACTGGGTGGAAGGGCCTTACCCGCTGAGCCGCAAGCTCTCGGGTTCGCGTTTGGGTTTGGTGGGCATGGGGCGCATTGGGCAAGCCATTGCCAAGCGGGCCATGGCCTTTGACATGAGCATCAGCTACACCGCGCGCAGCCCCAAGCCCGAATTGCCATTCACCTACTACCCCACACCCGCAGCCTTGGCCGCCGAAGTGGACTTTTTGTGCCTCATCACCCCGGGTGGGCCGGGCACCAAACACCTCATCAATGCCGAGGTCTTGAAAGCCTTGGGCCCCAAGGGCTACTTGGTGAACGTGGCCCGTGGGTCGGTGGTCGATGAAGCCGCCCTCATCGAGGCCTTGCAGAAAAAACAAATCGCAGGCGCAGGCCTGGATGTGTTCTCGGACGAACCGCGTGTGGCCGCCGAATTGCGCAACCTGCAAAACGTGGTGCTGACCCCGCACGTGGGCAGTGCCACCCTGGAAACCCGCAAGGCCATGTCCGATTTGGCGTTGGCCAACTTGAAGGCCCACTTTGCGGGGCAGGCGTTGGTGAGCCCCATTCCCGAGTGCCGCGACGCGGCCTAAAGCAACAACCCCGGCCAGGGCCGGGGTTGCTTATTCAGACTTCAGTTGGGTGATTAAGGGAAGCGACGACCACCGCCGCCTCCACCCATGCCGCCACCGCCGCCGCCACGTCGGCGATTGCGGTTGCCACCACCGCCGCCGCCGCCACCACCACCACCGCGGTTTTTGCGGGTCATGAGGTCGACCGTGGTCTTGGTGGGATCGGGCTGACCGCCGCCACTCCATGCGCCTCGGTGCCCAAAGGCATTGACCCCCGATTGCGTGCCCAAATGGGCATTGGCGCGGGGTTGGAAATCGTCGTCACGGCCGTCGTCATCGCGAGGATGGGCGTCTTGAAAGCTGGGTTGACCCGGCACACGCGGTTGGCGGTGCTCGCCTTGACCACCGCCTTGACCACCCCCACCGCCCCGGCGGCGATTGCGGCGTCGGCGCTGATTGCCACCGTCGCCGTCTGAGCCGCCAGCAGGTGCGTGGGCATGACGGGGCGGGCGCTCATCGCCTTCGCCCTCATCGCCGTCAGCGCGAGGCTGGGGCGCACGAGC
Source organism: Betaproteobacteria bacterium (assembly GCA_038126555.1). Taxonomy (GTDB): domain Bacteria; phylum Pseudomonadota; class Gammaproteobacteria; order Burkholderiales; family Burkholderiaceae_C; genus Limnohabitans. The sequence goes on along the minus strand of JAYPFZ010000026.1, from coordinate 6,297 downwards.
GGGGCGTGCGGGTTTGCCACCGCCGGTGGTGGCTTTTTTCTCGCGGATGCGCTGCATCATTTCTTGGCGGGCTGCACGGGCAGCGGCTGCCATGACCTCGCGGCCGGGCGGCTTACCCAAACCACCCCACAGCGTTTGACGCCCCATGGCAATGGGCTCGGCCACTTCGCCCTCTTCAGGGCCAAAGCCTTCCATGGCCATCACGGGCACTTCGCGTTGAATGAATTGCTCGATCTCGCGCATGAAGCCTTGCTCGTCGAGCGACACCAGGCTCACCGCTTCGCCCTCGGCACCCGCGCGGCCCGTGCGGCCAATGCGGTGCACGTAGTCTTCGGTGATGTTGGGGATGTCGTAATTCACCACATGGGGCAATTCGTCGATGTCGATGCCGCGTGCGGCAATGTCGGTGGCCACCAGCACTTTGAGGTCGCCGGTTTTGAAACCATTCAGGGCCTGGGTGCGTGCGGTTTGGCTTTTGTTGCCATGCAGGGCCATGGCGGTGATGCCTTGCGCGTTGAGGAAATCGCTGACCTTGTTGGCGCCAAACTTGGTGCGGGTGAACACCAGCACCTGGCTCCAGTCGTTGGTTTGAATGAGGTGAGCCAGCAAGTCTTTTTTGCGGTTGCGGCCTGCAGGCACCACCACTTGGCGAATGCGCTCCACGGTGGTGTTTTTGGGCGTGACCTGAATCACCTCGGGGGAACGGAGCAGGCCTTGGGCCAGCTTGCGGATGTCGTCGCTGAAGGTGGCCGAGAACAACAGGCTTTGTTTTTCAGCGGGCACCAGGGCCAGCACTTTGCGCACATCGTGGATGAAGCCCATGTCGAGCATGCGGTCGGCTTCGTCGAGCACCAGCACTTCCACGGTCGACAAGTCGATGAGGTTTTGCTGGGCCAAGTCGAGCAAACGGCCGGGCGTGGCCACCAGGATGTCGACGCCACGCTTGAGGGCTTCGACCTGGGGGTTTTGGCCCACGCCACCAAAAATGACAGCGGTTTTGAGTTGCAGGTGCTTGCCGTAGGTTTGCACCGACTCTTCCACCTGGGCGGCGAGCTCGCGGGTGGGGGTGAGCACCAAGGCCCGAATGCCAAAGACACCAAACTTGTTGGTGACGCTGCGGCTCATGGCCAGGCGGTGCAGCAAGGGCAGGGTGAAAGCGGCGGTTTTGCCCGTGCCGGTTTGGGCGCCGGCCAAGACATCTTTGCCTGCCAGCACGGCCGGAATGGCTTGCGCTTGCACAGGGGTAGGCGATTCGTAGCCCGATTCGCGAATGGCTTTGAGGATGGCCGGAGCCAGGTTCAGTTCTTCAAACTTCATGGTTGAGCGTCGTCTTCTGACGCATGACGCCAAACCTTGTGGCCTGATGGGCCGCCCAGTGGAGGTGTTGGCAGGTTAGGGGGTGAGCCCGCTTTGGCAAACGCGAAAACGATGAGATCGGCGGTTTGCGAACGGCTCCAGCATGGTTGCTGATGCTGCGGCGACTGGTGGCTGCAGATGGCGGGATTGTGGCATGAAAATAGCGCTATAGACTGAAGCCCTCAAATACAGGAGACACCCCATGCACGCTTGGCTTTGCGAAAACCCCGTTGGCGTTGATGCCCTGACTTGGAAGGCGCTGCCCACACCCGAGCCCAAAGCCGGCGAGGTGCTGCTGGAAATTCAAGCCGCGAGCCTGAACTTTCCCGACCTGCTGATCGTGCAGAACAAATACCAAATGAAGCCCGAGCTGCCCTTTGTGCCCGGCTCGGAATACGCGGGCGTGGTGCGCGCCGTGGGCGAAGGCGTGACCCACTTGAAGGTGGGGCAAGCGGTGGCCTGCCTGAGCGGCACAGGTGGCTTTGGCACCCACACCTTGGCACCCGCCAAGTTGTGCATGCCCTTGCCCGATGGCTTTCCGGCCGTGGACGCAGCGGCCTTCATCATGATTTACGCCACCTCGTGGCACGCGCTGATGGACCGTGCACAACTGAAGGCTGGCGAAACCGTGCTGGTGCTGGGCGCGGCAGGGGGCGTGGGCACAGCCGCCATTCAGCTGGCCAAAGCCGCAGGCGCACGCGTGATTGCCGCCGCCTCGACCGACGACAAATGCGCCCTGTGCCGCGAGCAAGGGGCCGACGAAACGGTGAACTACACCACCCATGCGCCCGATGGCAGCTTCCGCGACGAGATCAAACGCCTGACCGGCGGCAAAGGCCCCGACGTGATTTACGACCCGGTGGGCGGCGCATTTGCCGAGCCCGCCTTCCGCTCGATTGGCTGGCGGGGGCGCTACCTGGTGGTGGGTTTTGCCAGCGGCCCCATTCCCAGCTTGCCGCTGAACCTGGCTTTGCTCAAAGGGGCCAGCGTGGTGGGCGTGTTTTGGGGCGACTTCTCGCGCCGCGAGCCCCAGGCCAACGCCGACATGATGCAAACCTTGGCGGGCATGTATTTGAAGGGGCAGATCAAACCGGTGATCGACCGCACCCTGCCCATGAGTGAGTTGAAGCAGGCTTACGAGATCATGGGTCAGCGCGCCATCAAGGGCAAGCTGGTCATGGTGAATTGACCATTGGTCACTTTCTTCCCTTAACATCGCGCCAAATTCAACAGCTTTCGCTGATTTCGTGGTTTGTAGGTTGTCTGCCATGAGCGACCCTCGCCACGACCATGCCTACCGAGGCCCACGCTCGCACACACATTGACGCCCTGCTGGAACAGGCGGGGTGGGGCGTGTGCGACCTCGTTCATGCCAATTTGGGGGTGGCACTGGGCGTGGCCATTCGAGAATTCCCCTTGAAGCCAGGCCATGGCGTAGCCGATTACCTGTTGTATGTGAAGGGCAAGGCCTGCGGGGTGATAGAGGCCAATCCGCCGTTTGGCAAGAAAAGCAGCACCGTGATCGTGGGCGAAGGCGGCCGCGTGTCGAGCGAGAAAGACACCATCGAGCGCGACGATTTTTGGGCCACCACCAGCAACAAGCAACTGAACTTTGTGCAGCACATCAAAACCCTGCTGGCCATTCATGGCCGTGCGGCGGTGGTGTTGCCCGACAACGTGCTGTTTGAAGGCGGTGCGGGCGAGACCATCCGCAAAAAGCTGCTGCACGAGTGCGACCTGCACACGCTGCTGCGCCTGCCCACGGGTTTGTTTTATGCGCAAGGCGTCAAGGCCAACGTGTTGTTCTTCGACAAGAAGCCTGCTGCCGAAAAGCCCTGGACGCAAAAGCTGTGGATTTACGACCTGCGCACCAACAAACACTTCACGCTCAAGACCAACCCGCTCAAGCGCGAAGACTTGGAAGAGTTTGTGCAGCTCTACAAGGTGGGCAAGCGCCATGAACGGGCCGAGACCTGGAGCGCGGATACTCCCGAAGGCCGCTGGCGTGCCTACAGCTACGACGAACTGATCGCCCGCGACAAGACCAGCCTGGACATCTTCTGGCTCAAGGACGACAGCCTGGCCGACAGCGATAACTTGCCCGAACCGGGCGTGATTGCGCAAGCGATTGTGGAAGACCTGCAGGCCGCACTGGAGCAGCTCAAGCTAATCGCTGAAGATATGGCGCCAGCGACACCGTAAGTCCCCCCCCAGGCCAGGCCGCGACCGTCAGCGGCTCAGGGGATAATCCCCGCTTTCCCTGCAACCGCACTGTGATTCAGCATGGCTCAATACGTTTTCACCATGAACCGCGTCGGCAAGATCGTGCCGCCGAAGCGTCAAATTCTTAAAGACATTTCTCTCAGCTTTTTCCCGGGCGCCAAGATTGGTGTGCTGGGCCTCAACGGCTCGGGCAAGTCCACCTTGCTCAAGATCATGGCCGGTGTCGACACCGAGATCGAAGGTGAAGCCATTCCCATGCCGGGCATCAAGGTGGGTTACCTGCCCCAGGAGCCCCAGCTCAACCCCGAAGAAACGGTTCGCCAAGCGGTGGAAGGCGGCATGGGCGAGGTGAAGGCTGCCCAAGCCCGCCTGGAAGAGGTTTACGCCGCTTACGCCGAAGAAGACGCCGATTTCGATGCCTTGGCCGCCGAGCAAGCCGAGCTCGAGGCCATCATTTCAGCTGCGGGCGCGGGCGATGGCTCCGACCACCAGCTGGACATCGCCGCCGATGCGCTGCGTTTGCCTCCTTGGGACGCCACCATTCAAAACCTCTCCGGGGGTGAAAAGCGCCGCGTGGCCTTGTGCCGTTTGTTGCTCTCCAAGCCCGACATGCTTTTGCTCGACGAACCCACCAACCACTTGGACGCCGAGTCGGTGGATTGGCTGGAGCAATACCTGCAGCGTTTCCCGGGCACCGTGGTCGCCATCACCCACGACCGCTACTTCCTCGACAACGCCGCCGAGTGGATTCTGGAATTGGACCGTGGCCACGGCATTCCCTGGAAGGGCAACTACAGCACTTGGCTGGAGCAAAAAGAAGCCCGCTTGCAACAAGAACAAAAGGGCGAAGAGGCCCGCGCCAAGGCCTTGAAGAAGGAATTGGAATGGGCCCGCCAAAACCCCAAAGGCCGCCAAGCCAAGAGCAAGGCGCGTTTGGCCCGCTTTGAAGAACTGAGCGACTACGAATACCAAAAGCGCAACGAGACCCAGGAAATCTTCATTCCCGTGGCCGATCGCTTGGGCAACGAGGTCATCGAGTTCAAGGGCGTGTCCAAGAGCTTTGGCGATCGCCTCCTCATCGACAACCTCAGTTTCAAGGTGCCTGCGGGCGCCATCGTGGGCATCATTGGCCCCAACGGCGCGGGCAAGTCCACGCTGTTTCGCATGATTGCTGGGCGCGAGACGCCCGACACCGGTGAAGTGTCCATTGGTCAAACCGTGAACATGGCGTTTGTCGACCAGTCGCGCGACGACTTGGCCAACGACAAAACCGTGTGGGAAGACATTTCAGGTGGCTTGGACATCCTCACTGTGGGCAAGTTCCAAATGCCCAGCCGTGCCTATTGCGGCCGCTTCAACTTCAACGGTGGCGACCAGCAAAAGAAAGTGGGCATGCTCTCGGGGGGTGAACGCGGTCGCTTGCACCTGGCCAAAACGCTGATCAAGGGCGGCAACGTGTTGCTGCTCGACGAACCCACCAACGACCTCGACGTGGAAACTTTGCGTGCGCTGGAAGACGCCTTGCTGGAATTTGCGGGCAGCGTCATGGTCATCAGCCACGACCGCTGGTTCCTCGATCGCATTGCCACGCACATCTTGGCGTGCGAGGGCGATTCGCAATGGGTGTTCTTCGATGGCAACTACCAAGAATACGAAGCCGACAAGAAAAAACGCCTGGGCGAAGAAGGGGCCAAGCCCAAGCGCGTTCGCTTCAAAGCCCTGAAGTGACATCGGCCCAGGCGGGCCAGTGGTGGTGGCCCAGGCGCAAAGCCTGGGCGCTTTGCACCGCATTCACCACCGCCCCCGACAAGGCCTGAGCCGCCAAGGTGCCCAGGCGCAGCAAGTCGGGCTCGCCGCTCAAACTGCCCGTTCCAAATGCAAACACCGTGTCGCCGTCGTAAGGCGTGTGCACGGGGCGTATGCATTGGGCCAGGCCATTGTGTGCGGCCATGGCCACCCGCTGGGCTTGGGTTTTGTTGAGGGCCTGATTGGTGGCCACCACGCCCAAGGTGGTGTTGCCGCCCAGCCAAGCATGGGTGGGGGCAGGGTCCTTCGCCAGGCGTTGCCACACTCGGGCTGGGGTCAGGTTCGATGGGGCTTGGCGCGCACCGGCCAGCCACTCCCCGGTGTCGGGGTGCACCACATCGCCAACGGCATTGACCACCGCCCAAGCCAACACCCGCAGCTCACCCAGGCGCAATTCGCATTGCCCAAAGCCGCCGCGCATGGCGTGCGCCGGCCCCAGCAGTTTGCCCACGGTGGCACCGGCTCCGGCGCCCACATTGCCCGAGGGCACGCCGTTCGCGCTGGCGGCTTCGCAGGCTTGACGGCCCAGTTCAGCGTTCACGCGCACCGCTGGGTCGCCCACGCCCAAATCAAAAATCACCGCCGCTGGCACGATGGGCACCCGGGCGGGTCCCACCGCCACGCCTTGGCCTTGTTCGGCCAGCCAGTGCATCACACCGCTGGCGGCGTCCAGCCCAAAGGCGCTGGAGCCGCTCAGGCACAGGCCGTGCACTTCGTTCACGGTGTTGTGGGGTTGCAGGGCATCGGTTTCGCGGGTGCCGGGGGCGGCGCCGCGAACGTCCACCGAACCCACGGTGCCGGGGGGCCACAGCCAGACGGTGCAGCCGGTTGGGCGGTGGGGGTGGGTGGCGTGCCCCATGCGCAGGCCGGGCAGGGTGATGGGGGTGGGGTCTGGGGTGTGCACGCTGGGGG
>JAYPFZ010000025.1:0-26355 GCA_038126555.1 Betaproteobacteria bacterium | reverse complement strand
CGGTAAGTGGTGGTTTTCCCCGCAAAAGCGTAGGAAGAAAGAGAAATTGCAATACCGCCAACCAATGCGGCTTTAACGAAGTGTTTCAACATGTCCGAGTTGAGGGTTGTTCACTTGTTTTTGATGCGCTCCAGAAACAGAGCCGTGTTGGTCTTGCGATCTTCATTCACCCGTTGCACGCTGGGGCGTTCATTCATTTTGGAAAGGTAATCTTTGACCGGTAACTCAGCCAAAAAGTCGCTGCCATAAATCTTTTTGGTTGCGGCACTCACCAATGGCAAGTGGGTAATGGCGGCACAGTCGGCCAAAGTGAAAGCATCCCCTGCCACGAAAGGCTTGAAATGAATGAGCTTAGACAAGCCCTTGATGTTGTTTTGCAGTTGCGCACCGACTTTTTCTTTCGCCGAGTCGCTGACTTTGCCGCCAAAAAACGCTTCTGGGTAAAGGTTTCGAACAACCAACTCAATGTGAAGATCTAAAAATTGGACCAATTCGCGAACCTTTGCCGCTTGGTAGCTGTTGCTGGGTAACAAAGGTTGAGCAGGGAAGTGCTGCTCTAGGTATTCCATGATGGTGGACGATTCGCTCAAGGGGCCTTCGGGTGTAAGCAAATAGGGCACTTTGCCAATCGGCGAGCTGTTGAGGTCGGTCTCTCCCACCCAAGTGAGTTGCTCTTCGAAAGGAATGTTCTTTTCCAGCAAGGCAATTTTGACTTTGTTGTAGTAGTTGCTGCCAGCGAAGCCACAAAGTTTGAGCATGACGTCTTCCATCTGGTTGTGTTGTTGAGGCCAAGTGTAATGAACTTGCGTTTTTCGCTTCACTCATCTCATAAACTTAGACGACAGTTTCACGGCAAGTGTTCGCCAGGAGGCATCATGCAAGAGCAAACCATACATTGGGAAAGCGGCGGCACCAGTCGCGTGCCCTTTGCCGTTTACACCCAAGAAGCGATTCACAAAAAAGAGCTGGAACGGCTGTTCTACAAGAACCACTGGTCGTATGTGGGACTAGAGGCTGAAATCCCCAATCCTGGCGACTTCAAGCGAACGGCGATTGGTGAACGCTCAGTGATCATGACGCGCAGCCAGGAAGGGCAAATTCACGTTCTTGAGAACGTGTGTGCGCATCGTGGCATGGCCTTTTGTCGTGAGCGGCATGGCAATAAAAAAGAACTGGTTTGCCCTTATCACCAATGGAGCTACGCGCTGGACGGCAAGTTGCAAGGCGTTCCCTTTCGGCGGGGTGTTCGTCAAGACGGCAAAGTCAACGGTGGCATGCCTGCGGACTTCGATCCCAAAGACCATGGCCTGACCCAACTCAAGGTCGCGAGCCGAGGTGGGGTGGTATTCGCATCGTTCGATCACAACGTGGAGTCACTCGAAGACTACATGGGTCCAGCCATCCTCAAATACTTTGACCGCCTCTTCAATGGCCGAAAACTCACCATCTTGGGCTACAACCGCCAGCGCATACCGGGCAACTGGAAGCTCATGCAAGAGAACATCAAGGATCCCTACCATCCTGGCTTGCTACACACTTGGTTTGTCACATTTGGTCTCTGGCGTGCAGACAACAAGTCAGAATTGCGCATGGACGCACACCATCGGCATGCCGCCATGATTTCCACCCGTGGCGCGAGTGGTCAGGCCAGCGGCGACAAGGCCCAAGTGACGCAGGTCAGCAGTTTCAAAGCCAGCATGCAACTCAATGACGACAGCTTTCTCGACATCGTGCCCGAAGCCTGGTGGCGATTGGACGATCAAATGCCCACTGCGGTCATGATCACGCTTTTCCCCAGCGTGATCTTTCAACAACAGGTCAACAGCGTGTCCACCCGGCATATTCAACCCGATGGCCATGGCGCCTTTGACTTTGTTTGGACTCACTTTGGTTTTGAGGACGACACCCCCGAGATGACGAATCGGCGGCTCCGGCAAGCCAATTTATTTGGCCCTGCAGGTTTTGTATCCGCAGACGATGGTGAGGTGATCGAGTTTTCCCAGCAAGCGTTCGAGTCCAAACCCGAACACCGCATGGTGGTTGAACTGGGTGGCCGCGACGTCGGCGACACCGATCACATGGTCACAGAAACGCTGATTCGCGGCATGTATCAATATTGGCGTCAGGTGATGGGAGCTTGATGATGGTGGACCTGCAAACTTGGTTGGGCATTCAGCAGTTGTATGCCGATTACGCCATCGTGGTCGACAGTGGCCAGTGGGATCAATGGCCAGAATTTTTCACCGATTCATGCGTTTACAAAATACAGCCCCGTGAGAACCATGAGCGTGGCTTTCCGTTGGCCACGCTTTTTTTGAGTAGCAAAGGCATGCTCAAAGATCGCGTTTACGGCATCACCGAAACCATTTATCACGACCCTTATTACCAGCGTCATGTGGTGAGTGCACCCGTGGTGCGCAAGGTCGAGGACGGGCGAATTCACAGCGAAGCCAATTACGCTGTTTTTCGAACGAAATACGACAAGGAAAGCACCGTGTTCAATGTGGGTCGATACGTGGACACGATTGTTCAAACCCCCCATGGGCTTAAATTTGCTGAGCGCATTTGTGTTTACGACAGCGAAATGATTCCCAACTCCATCATTTATCCCATCTGATCATGAGCAACTGGACCGACGTTGGCGCAGAGGACGATTTATTTGAGGGCGTGGGCCTGGCCGTTTCGCCCAACGGCCATGACATTGCTGTGTTCAAGCTCGATGACGGCATCTACGCCATCGATAACTGGTGCACGCATGGCCATGCCAAGCTTTGCGATGGGTTTGTGGAGGGGCACCTGGTGGAATGCCCATTTCACCAAGCCTTGTTCGATTTGCGAGACGGTTCGGTCACTTGTGGGCCGGCGACAGAACCTGTCAAATCCTGGCCAGTCAAAATCGAAAAAGGCCGGGTTTACATCGGCCTCTCGGATTGAGTGACCTGGAGGTGTTCATGAAACGTGGGTTGATCCGGTTCCTGTTGACTGCCACTGCCTTGTTTGTCGCTTGCGTCGCAAATGCCAAGCCTGAGCAAGTGGGCGTGGTGATCCTTCACGGTAAGCAAGGCATGCCAGATGGCGCCTTCAGTCCCATCAAAAAACTTGCCAACGCGTTAACCGATAAAGGCTATCTGGTGGCTCGCCCTGAAATGCCGTGGTCACGCAAGCGTTACCTCGATGGCAATTGGCATCAGGCCATGCTTGAAATTGGAGCTGCGGTCGATCAGCTTCGGTCCAAGGGCGCTCAAAAAATTGTGATTGCGGGTCACAGCATTGGAAGCCCAGCGGCGTTGTCTTATGCCGCACAGTCTCAAAACATCGATGGGGTGGCCATGATGGCGCCCGGTCATGTGCCGATCCTATATAGCGAGTGCTTATACCGCGTGTCACCTGTGGCGATGTGTGCAGTCCAATCCTCGCTGGAGGATGCCCGCCAAGCCATTGCCGCCGGCAAAGGGGACGAAAAGGCGCGATTTACCGACATCAATCAAGGCTCGAGCATCGCGACCTTGACAACGGCCAACGCTTTTTTGAGCTACTTTGACCCTGCTGGCGAAGCAGAAATGGCAGTCACCGCCAAAAAGCTGTCCGCGCGCACGGCGGTCCTGTGGATCATTGGCTACCAAGACGCTTTGATCAAACTGGGGCCAGACTATGTGTTCAAGCTGCTGCCCTCCAACCCCAAGCACAAATACCTTGAGATCGCCAGCAACCACTTTCGAACCCCTGTCGATGGGGTGGCTGAGATCGTCGCGTGGATCGATTCAATCGCCGAGTAAAGCGTTTCGCGAGCAAGCCTCTGGCGCTTAAAGCTCTCCCAGCGCACACCTCATGAGTAAATCATGGATGAAAGGCCTAAACTTGAGGTCATGAGTGATTCCAATTCTTCCCTTGCCCAGTTGTCTGTTGAGGGAATGACCTGTGCCTCCTGTGTGGGACGAGTCGAACGTGCCTTGGCCAAGGTGCCAGGTGTGGATACCGTGGCCGTGAATTTGGCCAGCGAGTCGGCGCAGATTCGATTCGACGCGCATCAAACCAATGTGGCGTCGTTGATCGCCGCTGTGGTCAAGGTGGGCTACGAGGCCGTCGAGCAAAGCGATGCAGCGCAAGAAGCCACGGCTGCACGCAAAGAGGAAGAAGCCAAAACCTGGCAGCGGCACTTTGTGGTGGCCGCTGTGCTCGCAGCCCCCGTGTTTGTGTTGGAAATGGTCGGTCATGGCGTGCCAGCTTTTCACCATTGGGTGGCCAGCACCCTGGGTGAGCACAACAGTCACTTGCTGCAATGGGTGCTGACCACTTTGGTGCTCATCGGTCCTGGCCGTCGCTTTTACCAAACGGGCGTGCCGGCTTTGTTGCAGGGTGCGCCAGACATGAACAGCCTGGTCGCCTTGGGTACGGGCGCAGCCTATGGCTATTCCTTGGTCACCACGTTTGCCCCCGAACTCCTGCCAGAGGGGGCCCGTAATGTGTATTTCGAAGCTGCAGCGGTGATCGTGGTGCTGATTCTCTTGGGTCGTTATTTAGAGGCCAGGGCCAAAGGCAGAACCGGTGCTGCCATTGCCCGACTCATTGGCTTGCAGCCCAAAACCGCATCGGTCTTGAAAGACGGGCAACTGGTGGAACTCGACATTCATCAACTGCAAGTGGGCGACGCGGTGCGCCTGAGGCCTGGCGAGCGTGTGCCCACCGATGGGGTGGTGATTGAAGGAGAGAGTTGGCTGGATGAGTCCATGCTCACCGGTGAGCCATTGCCCGTGCACAAGCAACCTCAGGATCCAGTCATTGGAGGCACCGTCAATGGCCAGGGCGCACTGCTGTTGAAGGTGACCCAGGTTGGGGCCAAAACCACGCTGGCCCAAATCATCCGCATGGTCGAGACCGCTCAAGGTGCCAAATTGCCCATTCAAGGCATGGTCGATCGCATCACCCTGTGGTTTGTGCCCGCTGTCATGATTGCGGCGCTGATCACCGTGCTGCTGTGGGTGGTGTGGGGGCCGGCGCCGGTGCTGACGCATGCGCTGGTTGCGGGTGTTGCCGTGCTCATCATCGCTTGCCCTTGTGCCATGGGTTTAGCCACACCCACGTCCATCATGGTGGGCACAGGCCGTGCGGCTGAGTTGGGCGTGTTGTTCCGACAAGGCGATGCCTTGCAAGCCTTGCAGTCGGTGCGGGTGGTGGCCCTCGACAAAACGGGCACTTTGACCGAAGGCAAGCCAGCACTGATTGAATGGCACGTCGACCCAACATGGGGCGATGCGTGTTTGGGTTGGGTGGCTGCGATGGAGCAGTCTTCTGAGCACCCCGTGGCTAAGGCCATCGTGAAAGCCGCTCAGGAGCGTCAATTGCCCATGCCCACCGTCGACGGCTTTTTGGCCGTAACCGGTAGGGGCGTACAGGCCAACATTCAAGGCCATCTGGTGCGTGCCGGTGCGCGGCGTTGGATGGTCAGCTTGGGCTTGGATGTCCAAGCATGGGACGAACAACTTCAGACCATGGCGGCCAAAGGGCACACCGCTTTGATGGTGGCGGTTGATGAGGCTGTGGTCGGCGTGTTGTCGGTTGCGGATCCCATCAAGCCCACCACCCCGGAAGCGATTCGTGAATTGCATGCCCAAGGCCTGCAAGTGGCCATGATCACAGGTGATCAACGCGCCACAGCGGATGTCATCGCCCAAACCTTGGGCATTGACCATGTGGTCGCAGAAGTGCTGCCCGAGGGCAAGGTCAAGGCGATCCAATCGCTGCAATCCCTGGGGCCGGTGGCCTTTGTGGGCGATGGCATCAACGACGCACCAGCCTTGGCCAGTGCCGATGTGGGCATCGCCATTGGCACAGGCACCGATGTGGCGGTTGAATCCGCAGACGTGGTCCTCATGTCTGGCGATGTGCGCGGAGTAGGCACCGCCATCACCTTGAGTCAGCAGACCATGCGAAACATTCAGCAAAACTTGTTTTGGGCATTTGGCTACAACACGCTCTTGATTCCAGTGGCTGCTGGTCTGCTTTATCCCTGGTGGGGTGTTCAGCTGTCACCGCCATTGGCTGCAGGTGCCATGGCCATGTCCAGTGTGTTTGTGTTGACCAATGCGCTAAGACTGCGTCGTGCAGGCCGACCAACCCTTTCATCATCCAGGAGAGAACCATGACCCAAACGCATCAATTCCATGTGCCCGACATGACCTGTGGCCATTGCAAAGCCAGCGTCGAAAAAGCCCTCAATGGCGTGGCTGGCGTGCACAGCGTGGTGGTGGACTTGGCCACCAAGCAAGTTCAAGTTCAAGCCGATGACAACGTGAAGGCCGACGCCTTGTTGGCCCAACTCGACGACGTTGGCTTCACCGGCCAACCTGCCTGAGGCGGGCTAGGGCTAATCCCGTGAAAGTCACCCTGTTTCATCGCTTGTCCGCTCACACGTGCATCAGCTTGGCGCTGATGCTCTTCGTCGGCCTGAGCGCAGGCAGCGCTCGGGTTTGGGCTGCAGATAAAAAGCAGTGCTTTTTGTTGGTGGCCCGCGCATCGGATGGTCGTGTGGTGTGGTCGGGCCCTTGCAAGCCTTCTGCTGAATTGTGTAAGGCGGCCTTGTCAGATTGGCACGCTCGGGAAACGCTCTCGCCACCGGCCACCAAAGTCAATTGCGAATTGGCCTTGCCCTGAGGGGGCCAATCGTTGCTCCATGCGTTCGTCAATCCCAGGGCGTTCGCTTGACGCTGATGGCCGCAAACAACCCATAGGCCAGCATGGCCAGGCCAATGAGCCAGAACAAGTCATTCGCTTGGGGGTTCGGTTGGGTCGAGAGCCACCACCCGCCCACCGCCACCATCACCAAGCGCAAGGTGCCCGCCAGCACGGGGCCCCACATGCGTCCAGCCCCTTGGCTGGCGAAATACAAACACAAGCCCAGCGCAAACCAGCCATAAAACGGCGCCACGCGCGTGAAATAGTCTGCGGCCACGGCGAGCACCTGTGGTTGATCGGTGAACCAACGGCTCCATGCATCGGGCCAGATCACCACCAACAGGCCCAAGCCACCCACCCAAGCGGCGCTGAGTGCTGCCCCCATCCAAGCCACCCGTCGCGCTTGCTGAACGCGCCCAGCACCCAAGGCCATGCCCACCATGGGCAGACAGCTCACGCCAATCGCAAACGTGAAGGGCACCAGCAAAAACTCCAGCCGAGAGCCAATCCCATAGCCCGCCAAGGCCTCCGTGCCCATGCGTGCCACCCAGTGCGTGACGATGACGATGGTGGCTACCGTTTGCAAGGAAGACACCGAGGACACCCCTCCGATCTTCAGAATGGGTGCAGCCAAGGTGCCTTGCCAGGTGGATTGCCAACGCAAGCGCAAGCTGGCATTGGGTCGCGTGACCACCCAGCCCAAATACACCGCCCCAGCGCATTGGCTGAGCGCCATGCCCATGGCCACGCCTGGCATGCCCCCCACATGGCCGGTGAGCCAGCCCAAACCCAACACCCCGCCCAAGCCCACTTGCATCAAGGCCACCACCAACAGGGTCACCGAGGGCACGCGCATTTGGCCAGCGCCACGCGCGACCGAGGCAAAGGCATTGAGCAGCCACGTGCCCACCGACGCCGAGAAAGCCACTTGCGCATAGGCCAGCGCCTGGGCTTGCACCTCGGGGTGAGCCCCCATGGCCTGAAACAACGGGGCCGCGCACCAGAGCATGATCGCAGTCGACAGCGCACCCAAGCCCAAAGCAATCATGACGGCATGCCAGGCAATCAGCTGGGCTTGGTCGGTTTGGCCGTGGCCCAGGGCACGGCTGATGGCCGAACTGATGCCACCGCCCAAGGCGCCTGCCGACAGCATTTGTTGCAGCATCACAAACGGAAACACCAAGGCCATGCCCGCCAAGGCGCTGGTGCCCAGTTGGCCCACATAAGCGGTTTCGGCCACGCTCACCAGCGCAGTGGCCAGCATGGCAATGGTGTTGGGAAGACTCAACCTCAGCAAGGTGCTTAGCAAAGGCCCATCCAACAAGTTCAGCGAGGCAGGCTTCATGTGTAAAGGGTGAGGTGAGCAAAGGCCCATGATGAGGCAAAGGAGCCCACGGTGCTGACGCCAAGGCGGCAGTTCACCACAAGGCCAACATCAAACCCGCCAGGGTGCCCAGTGCTTTGCGCCAAATGGGCATGGGTGCCAACAAGGCATGCGACAACACCGTGAGCCCCACGCCCATTTGCAGCAAGGCCAAGAGGGCTGAGGCTGGGGCATCCCACCAAGCAATGAGGCTGGGGTGGGCAATGATGCCCAAGGGCACCACATACAAGCCAGCCCCCAAGGCCATGGCGGTCAGGGCCACGCGGAGCCAATGCTCACCCACCATGCCAGCGGCAATGAACACGGCGCCACACACCGGTGGCGTGATGGTCGAGAGCAAAGCAAACCAAAACACAAACAGGTGCACCTGCAAGGGCTCCAAACCCAGTTGCGTGAGTGCCGGACCTGCCACCGACACGCAAATCACGTAAGCGGCGGTGGTCGGCACCTCCATGCCCAGAATCAGGCAGGCGAGGGCGGTGAGGAGCAAGGACACCCACAACTCGCCGTTGGATGCCGACAAAATGACCGAGGTCACCTTGACCCCCAAGCCGGTGAGCGACAACACCCCCACGATGATGGAGGCGCACAAAATGATGGTGGCAATCATGGCCACTTGTTGTCCGGCGTGGGTGAGGGCCAGCGTCCAACGGTGCTTGATCTGCGCCCCATCCCAGCGCCCCTGTTGATCCGTCATCAACAAAGCCGCGCCCACCACAGTGGCCACGACGGCCGAATACTCAGGCGTCCAGTGTTGGCCAAACATGCCCCAAAGCAGCACCGCAAATGGCAAGGCAAAAAAAGCCACCGTGATCCACAACGAACGCGCCGTGGGCTGTTCATCGACGGGCAGTGCGGCCAAGGGCTCTTTGCGATTCCAGGCATTGATGCCCACCCAGACCGTGAAGAAATACAGCAAGGCGGGCAAGGTGGCCGCGGCCATGATGGTGAGGTAGGGCGTAGAGGTGAGTTCCACCATCACAAAAGCGCCAGCGCCCATGATGGGCGGCATGATTTGCCCCCCAGACGAAGCCACTGCTTCAACCGCGGCGGCCAAGCGCTTGGGGTAACCCAAGCGGGTCATGGCGGGCAAGGTGATGGCGCCCGTCGAGGCCACATTGGCCGACGCAGAGCCCGAAATGGATCCAAACAAGGCAGAGGACACCACCGAGACCTTGGCCGCCCCCCCGGAGAGCCGACCTGCGGCCGCAGCAGCCAAGTTCATGAAGCCTTGACCCGCTTCGCCCGCATTGAGCACCGCACCGAAGATGACAAAGATGGCCACCACGCCCACCGAAATGCCGGTGAGGCTGCCCCACAGCCCACCCTCGGCGATGGTGAGCGTGCCCAAAAAGCTGGCCAGGGGCAGGCCGGCGTGACCAAACTCACCGGGCAGGTGCTGCCCCCAAGTGCCGTAGAGCAACGCCAAGGCTGCCATCAAGGGCAGGGGCCAGCCAATCACTCGGCGTGCGCCTTCCATGACGATCAGCAGCAAGGCCAACGCCCATGCCGTTTGAAACCCACCCTCGAGGGCCCCGTATTGATCGCCAAGGGCATCGGCCTGCCAGGCCACCCCGATGCAAACGGCCATGCCAAGGGCGGCCAGCAGCACACCACTGCGCCGTTGCCAGGTGTTGGTGGCCATGGCCACAAAAATCCAAGGCAGCACATAGGCCATGTGCAAGGGCCGCAACACCAGGTTGGGCACCAGCCCATAAAGGGCCAAGCCCAGGTGCATGGCCACACCCAATGCACCCCAGATTGGCCAGATCAGTTTGCGCACAGGGCGTCAATCACTGATGTTCAGGGCGCAGGGTAAAGCCTTTTTCTTTGTAGAAACGCAGCGCCCCCGGGTGGATGGGGGTGCTGATGTTGGCCAGCAACTCGGGGGTGACGCCGCGCCACCAAGGGGCTTTGGCGCTCATGGCGTCTCGCTGGTTCCAGAAGGTTTTGGTGAGTTCATAGGCCACCTCGTTGCTCATGGCGGCAGTGGCATAGGCCACCACCGGCAAGGTGGTGGTTTGAATGGCAGCTTTTTGGCCGGAATACGTGCCAGCAGGAATGGTCAAGGCATCGCGCTTGCTGGCCTTGATTTGCTCGGCATTCATGCCCACCACCACCACCGGTGCCGAAGCGGCAGCTTCGACGACGTTGGGGGCAGGCCAGGAGCCTGCGGTGACGAAGGCGTCAATTTGTCCATTTTTCAAGGCGGCCACGGCATTCGACAACTCGACATTCACCAGCTTGACCTGATCCTTCACGCCGAACAATTTCAGGTATTTGTCACCTTCGGTGGCGCCGAAAGAGCCCTTGCCCAACAGCAAGGATTTACCGTTGAGGTCTGTCCAATTGTGAATGCCACGGTCAGCGCGAGCCACCAAATGCATGGTCAAAGCGGGAATGGGGAACAAGGCCCGGATGTCTTGGAACTTGGGGTGGGTTTTGTCTTTGAACGGGCCTTGGCCAGTTTGTGCGCTGGCCACCAGCGCGGGTGGCGTGGTGAACACGTAATCGGCGCCTCGGGTGCGCACTTCCATGACGTTTTGGGTCGAGCCCTGACTCTCTTCAATGGTCAGCGACACACGGCCTTGGGTGCCAGCCTTGATCGCTTCGGCCAGCTCCACCCCCATTTGGTAATAAGACGAGCCGGCTTTGGCTGACTTGTAGGTCACTCGGGTTTGGGCGTGAACACTCGCCACAGTGGCCAGTGCAACGGCCAGGGTCAACACGCGTTGGAATCGATGGGACATGGGGGCTCCTTAGGGGTTCAACATCGGGTCACGCATGCTAACAACGAATGCCTGCATCCAGGGGGCGTGCTGTCACAATGCCAACCCATTGGAGGATGTCTTGTGAACACCATTCCCTACGCCCCGCTGGGGCACAGTGGCCTGAAGGTGCCCCCCCTGTGGCTAGGCACCATGATGTTTGGCGATCAAACCCCCATCGACGAGGCCAGTCGCATGTTGGATGCTGCGCGCGAGGCTGGCGTGATGGCCCTGGATACCGCCGACAGTTATGCGGGAGGTGAGTCCGAGCGCATCGTGGGCCAGCTCATTGCGGCCGACCGAGCGCGATGGGTGGTGGCCACCAAAGTCGCCAACCCCATGGGTTCGGATGCCAACGATCGGGGCTTGTCGCGGCGATGGCTGTGGCAAGAGGTGGACCACAGCCTGAAGCGACTGAATACCGATTGGATTGATCTCTACTACATGCACCGGGACGACGAAAGCGTGCCCATCGAAGAGGTGTTGGGGACCTTTGCCCGCTTGATTGAACAAGGCAAGATTCGCTATTACGGGGTGTCCAACTTTCGCGCTTGGCGCGTGGCCCGCATGGTGGAGACGGCGCGCCGCATGGGGGTGCCTGCCCCGATTGCTTGCCAGCCGCCCTACAACGCGGCCACTCGCCTCATCGAAACCGAGTTGTTGCCCTGTTGCGACCACTATGGTTTGGGCGTGGTGGCCTACAGCCCGCTGGCTCGTGGTGTGCTGACGGGTAAATACAAGCCGGGTGAAGCGCCCGCCGAGGGCACCCGTGCCGCACGCGCCGATCGGCGCTTGATGCAAACCGAATTTCGGCCCGAGTCTTTGGAGCTGGCGCAAGCGTTCGAGCAGCATGCACGCGCGCGCGGCATGAGTCCGACCCAATTGGCCATCGCCTGGGTGCTGAACAATCGATTGGTGAATGGGGTAATTGCCGGGCCTAAAACCTTGGCCCAATGGCAGGACTATTTAGCCGCCATGTCCTGCACGCTGACTGACGAAGACGAGGCCTTCATCAATGCCCAGGTGCCAGCAGGTTATGCCAGCACCCATGGCTACAACGATCCGATTTACCCCATAGTGGGGCGCGTGCCCCGTCACCGTTGAGCCAACTCCCAATGGGGTCGTGCCGCTGGTGACGAAGCCGGGAGGTGATCAGTAGCTGTTGCGACGACCGCCACCAAAACCACCGCTGCGAGGCGCGCGGGGTTCCATGGGACGGGCCACGTTCACGGTGAGGTCACGACCACCCACGTTTTTGCCGTGCATGCCTTGAATGGCAGCTTGGGCTTGCTCGGGGCTGCCCATTTCCACAAAGCCAAAACCCTTGGAGCGACCGGTGTCGCGGTCCATCATGACTTTGGCGGACTGCACTTCGCCGAACTCGGAGAAGTGTTGATTCAGGTCATCGTCGCGCAAAGCATAGGACAGGTTGCCGACATACAGTTTGTTGCTCATGGTGGAGCCTTTCAGAAAATTGCGCCACGAATGAGGGGACGCGGGTTGGTGTAAAAAAAAGAGGGTTAACGCTTGGAACGTTTCGGGCCAGAGCCCGGCGCGCGCGGTGGGCGGTTTTCCAGGTGACGGAAGGTGATGCGGCCTTTGGAGAGGTCGTAAGGCGACATTTCCAAAGTGACGCGATCGCCAGCCAGGATTCGAATGCTGTGTTTGCGCATTTTCCCGCCCGTGTAAGCCACGAGCTGGTGGCCGTTGTCTAGGGTCACTCGATAACGCATATCGGGCAACACTTCGTCAACTTTGCCTTGCATTTCAATCAGTTCTTCCTTGGCCATGCATCTTCCTTTGCAATCATTCGGTGGGTTGCCATCCGTGCCAGTGGGGCTGGTGATCGGGGTCACAGCGAAACGGCACAAGGGCGGTGTTGGAGCGGTCTACCTGTCGGGGTTGAGCTTGCCAAAAGCGAAAAGTGTGAGGACCCAGGCCCCACAGCGTGGGCTGCAGGCGGGTCGTGGCAAGCGGCATTGGGGCGCCGCTACCCATATCAAACCTTCGATGCAGCATGGTAAGCAAACGGCTGCAACGGCCGCATTCTAGCCTTGTTTGCGCAAGCCCTTTGGCGGGCGCTCGGCGCGAACGCGCGGTTTGGCGGAGGATGTCCATTCCATACAGAGAGGGCAAATCCGTGGGCATTCGACATTTGGTCTTGGTTTTGGGCGATCAGCTCGATGCGGCATCGAGTGCCTTCGACGGGTTTGACCCCAGTCGGGATGCCATTTGGATGGCCGAGGTGCGCGAGGAGTCGACCCACATTCGCTCGTCCAAACAACGAACCGCCGTGTTTTTAAGTGCCATGCGGCATTTCGCTCAAACCTTGCGAGACAAGGGCTGGACGGTGCATTACCGCGCGTGGACCGACCCGGAGAACACCCACTCCCTGGGCGGCGAGCTGGCGGCCAGCATCGCGCGTGAGACACCCGAACGGTTGATCCTGACCGCACCTGGGGATTGGCGGGTGCTGCAATCGCTTCGCCAGGTGGCCAAAGCGCAATCCGTGCCGTTGGACCTGCGAGACGACACGCATTTTTTCATCACCGTTCGGGAGTTTGCCCAGCACTGGGCGGGCAAGCAGAGCTTGCGCATGGAGTTTTTCTACCGCAAGCTGCGCAAACAAACCGGCATCCTCATGTCAGGAGGAGAGCCAGTGGGCGGGCAATGGAATTTTGATGCCGAGAACCGGAAGCGATTTGGGCGCCATGGTCCTGATCCCCGGACGCCGCCCCTTCGGTTTGAGCCCGATGCCATCACCCAATCGGTGATGGAGGTGGTGAACACCCAGTTGGCCGACCATCCAGGGGAATTGGCCACGATGGGCTGGCCGGTGACGCGTGAGCAAGCCTTGCAAGCCCTGGCGGTGTTCGTTCAGGCGCGTTTGCCGCACTTTGGGCAGTATCAGGACGCCCTGTGGGAAGGCGATGTGTGGCTCTATCACTCGCATTTGTCTTGTGCCCTGAACCTCAAGTTGCTCCATCCTCGCGAAGTGATCGACGCAGCGGTTGCCGCTTGGGAAAGCGGACATGCGCCTTTGCCAGCGGTCGAGGGTTTTGTGCGCCAAATCTTGGGCTGGCGCGAATACGTGCGCGGCATTTACTGGACGCAAATGCCACATTACCTGGAACGCAACGCCTTGAACGCCCAGGCCGATTTGCCCGAATGCTTTTGGACCGGCCAAACCGACATGGCTTGCGTGCGCGATGCGCTGCACCAAACCCTGACCCACGGTTATGCCCATCACATTCAACGCCTCATGGTGACGGGCTTGTATGCCCAGCTTCTGGGGGTGTCGCCCCAACAAGTGCATGCTTGGTATTTGGGGGTTTATGTGGATGCGGTGGAGTGGGTGGAACTGCCCAACACCCTGGGCATGAGCCAATATGCCGATGGCGGCTTCATGTCGAGTAAGCCCTACGTGGCCAGCGGGCAATACATGGCACGCATGAGCAACCATTGCAAAGGCTGTCGATACGACCCCGCGCAATCGACGGGGGATCGGGCTTGCCCCCTGACCACCCTGTATTGGGATTTTTTATCCCGCCACGAAGCCGCGTTGTCAGCCAACCCGCGCATGGCGTTGTCCTTGCGCAATTTGCAACGACTCTCGCCTGAGCAACGGGCCGCCATTGCCGAGCAAGCGCAGCAGCACCGAGAATCGCTGCTTTAACGATCAACGGTGGTGATGCCATGTTCCCTGCGTGTGTGCGGCGCCTGCTCGTGTGCTTGGCCTTGTCTTGGGCCAATGGGGTGGGGGCGCAATCTCTGCCGCCTGCAGGCTTGGTCAAACTCTCGGCCCGACCGGGTGGGGATGTGACGGGCTGGTGGCAGCCTGCCGCAAAGGCCCACGCAGCCGCGATTTTGTTTTCCGGTGGCAAGGGCGGCATGGGTCTGAAAGCCGGGCAACCCGCTTCGGGCAACTTCCTGATTCGAAGCCATCGCTTGTTCGCCGAACAAGGGGTTTCGGTTTTTCTCATGGGCAATCCCCAAGACCAGCGACAACTGTCCCCAGCCTTTCGTTTGTCGAGTGCGCACAGTCAGGATGTCCATGCGGTGATCACCTGGATTCAGCAGCAAGCGCCGGGCTTGCCCATTTGGCTCTTGGGCACCAGCCAAGGCAGCCTCAGCGCCATGTCGACCGGCCTGAGCTGGCAAAACGAAATCGCTGGCGTGGTGTTGAGCGCCAGCCTCACCGGCCCACAAGCCCAGGGGGCGTTGCCCGATTTGCCGTTGGAACGCTTTGGCAAACCGGTGCTTGTTTATTCGCATGCCAAAGACGCTTGCCGCATCACCCGCCCCGAGGATAGTCAGGCCTTGATGCCTCGCTTTCGCGCCGCTCCCCGAGCCGATCACCAGTTGGTGCAAGGCGGTGGCCCGCCTGAGGGCAACCCCTGCCAGGCCCACCACTACCACGGGTTCATTGGCATGGAAGCGCAGGTGGTGAGCGACTGGGTGAAGTGGATGCGCTAAGCTGATCCCCTTGAACGATTGTTGTCCATGGCCCTGAAATCCACCATTTACAAAGCCAATGTCCAAATTGCCGACATTGAGCACGGCTACTACGCCGACCACGCCCTGACTTTGGCTCGGCATCCCAGCGAAACCGATGAGCGCATGATGGTTCGCTTGGTGGCTTTGGCCCTGCAAGCCCACCAAGTGCAAGACCTGTGTCACGGCGACGCCACCCTGGCCTTTGGTGCGGGTTTGTCAGACCCCGATGATCCCGATGTGTCGCTCACCGATTTCACGGGCCGCAAGCGGCTGTGGATCGAGGTGGGGCAGCCCGAAGACAAGCCGTTGGCCAAGGCGTGCAGCAAATCCGATGCCGTGTTGGTTTACGCCTTTGGGCCCACCGCCGAGGTCTGGTGGAAAGCCCTGGCCCCCAAAGTGAGTCGGCTCGACAAATTGCAGGTGTGGCGCTTGCCCAAAGCAGCAGCTCCCGAACTGGCCCAAATGGCCGAACGCAGCATGCAACTGCAAGTCACCTTGCAAGAGGGCGATTTGGTGGTGAGCAGCGCGCTGGGTTCGGTGTCGCTCACCCCCGAGCGCTGGCTGTGAGCAGCCGGCGCTCAGTCGGTGACTCAGGCGTGTGGCAAGCTGCCGCGATGGCGATCGTCTTTCACCACGATGCCACGTGAGGCCAATTGGCGGTCAAACAAGGAGCGGCCCATGAAGCTGCGCGAAATTTGCGCCGCCACCACCACGCTCACCAAGGACAACACGGCCCACTCGTAACTGCCCGTCATTTCAAACACGATGACGGTGGCCGCCATGGGCGCGCCGATGACGGTGGCCACGCAACTGGCAGCACCCAGCATGACGAATGACGAGGCCACCATGCCGGAGTGGGTGAGGGCCAAATCGACGATGGCGCCCAGCATCGCCCCAATGAACAAGGCCGGACCAAAGACGCCACCAAAATAGCCAAAACCCAGGCACAGGCTGGTGATGAGGATCTTGCTCACCAGCAACACCACCAACAGCGTCAACGCCAGGTGCCCGCCCATGGCCAAGTTGATGGATTCCAAACCCGAGCCCAACAAATGGGGCAACGCCGGGGAGATCAGGAACAACAACAAGGCCGGCACCAACGGGCGCCAGGTCAGGGGGATGCCAGAGGCCTTGGCCAATCGCGGCATTTCGGTCACCGCATAGATGTAGAGCATGGACACCAAGGCCGAGGCAATGCCCACCACCAAGGCGATGAGCAAATGCTGTGCATCGAGGTTGGGCACATCGTCGACTTTGAAAAACCGGTGCTGGCCCAGCAACTGTTCCGAGACCCAGTAAGCCGCAAACGAGCAAGCCAGCGCGGGGCCAGGGCCAAATGCGCCAAAACGCCGAATGATGGCTTCGTGTGCAAACAAGGCCGCCCCGATGGGGGCCGAAAACACAGCGGCGATGGCGGCGCCCGCGCCCGAGCCCAGCACCACATCGCGTGGCAACCGACTCGAGTTGCGCTGCAACCAAGCGCTCACACAGCCGCCAAAGTGCACCAAGGGACCAAACAAGCCCACCGAGGCACCCCCCGACAAATTGTTCAGCGCCAGCACCGAGGACAACAAGCCTGCTCGCAAATCCGCGGGCTTGTCGTGCTGGGCAAAGTGAATGAGGTCAGCGGGGCCATGCGGGCGGCCGTTGTCCAAGCGCTTGAGGATTTGTCCGGCAATCAAGGCCGAGACCAACAAGGCCAGCCCCACAGGCCAGGCGTAGTGCCACTCGCCCAGGGCCCATTCATGGGGCAAAGCCACCGCCCAGAAGCCGTTGGCCACGGCCACCACTTTGAAAAAAGCCACTGCTGCCAATGCGACCGTGGCACCAATGGCCAAAGACACCACAATGGCCATGATGCGAACGGCCAGTTGATTCATGCCCTTGGCCAAATCAAGATCGACGTGTTGGTTCATGTGGCCTACTTTATCCCATGCCCCCTGGGCACCCCGTGAGGTGTTGTGTTGGTGATAGGGTGGGCTTGTTCCCAGCATTCACAATGCAACACAGGCAGCATCAACACCTCGACTCAGGAGTTCGCCATGATTCAACTCAGAGACATCCGGTATGTGCGCATTGGCACCCCCGACCTGGCCTTGGCAGATCGATTCGTTCGCGACATCGTGGGTTTGGAGTTGGGGCGAGAAGAGGGCGGTGCGCGCTATTACCGAAGCGACAACCGAGACCACACCTTGGTCTATTTCCAAGGGGATCCCAGCGATCACACCGTGGGTTTTGAAGTGGGCAGCCACGACGAACTGCATGCGGCCGGCAGCGAGCTCAGTCAGGCGGGAATCGAGGTGATCGAGCGCAGTGCTTCCGATTGCGAACAGCGCCGCGTGCAAGCCTGCCTGTCCTTTCGCGACCCCACAGGCAACCTCATCGATTTGGTGGTGGGCCCCCACCACAGCGGGGTTCGTCACTTCCCCTCGCGCGATGCGGGGATCACTGGCTTTAGCCACGTGGGCTTGTGCACCAAAGACCCCAAACGCGACGAGCAGTTCTGGACCCGCATCCTCAGCGCCAAAGTGAGTGACCGCATTGGCGACGCGCCCTTGCTGCGCATCGACGAGGTGCATCACAAGATCGCCCTATTTCCCACCACGCGTTCTGGCTTGCAGCACGTGAACCATCAGGTGGAGGGCATCGACGACATCATGCGGGCTTGGTATGGCTTGCAAAAGCATGGGGTTCGCATCGTGTTTGGCCCCGGCCGCCACCCCACCTCGGGCGCCATCTTTTTGTATTTCGAAGGCCCGGACGGCCTGATTTACGAATACTCCACCGGCGTGCGTCGCATCACCCAAGAACAGGATGCGGACTACTTGCCGCGCCAGTTCCCGGCGTGCAACGAGTCCTTTTGCATGTGGGGCTCGGTGCCCGACATCCCCGAGTTCCGCAAAAAGGAGGCCCCATGAACCCGGATGTCGATCGCCGCGTGCGCATGGCCGCGCGCGCTTTGGGGCGACAGGGTTTGGCCCATGCCTACGGCCATTGCAGCGAACGCCTGGATTCGCTAACCTTTCGCGTCTGCGCACCCAAGCCCATGGGGTGCATCACCGCCGACGATGCGGGCACCACCGTGCCCATTCACGGGCCGCTGCCCGATGGCGTGCTGGGTGAGGTGCGCGTGCATCAGCAGATTTATGCCAGACGTCCGGAGGTGGGGGCCATCATCCGCTGCATGCCACCCTTGCTCATGGCCCTGAGCACCGCCAGGGTCCTGCCGGCACCCCGACACGGTCCGGGCACTTATTTCCAGGGTCGGATGGCGCTGTGGGATGACCCGCAACTCATTCGCGACGATGAACGTGCGGCCCAAGTGGCGCAAACCTTGGGCGCTGGTTCGGCCGTCGTGATGCGGGGCAATGGGGTGGTTGTTGTGGGGCCCACACTTCGCCACGCCTTGGTGTGGTGTTGGTATTTGGAGGATGCCGCTCAGCTGGAGTGGCGGGTGCGCAGTGCCGGCTTGGCCAACGACTCGGTGCAACTGAGCGCCGACGAGTGCGCTCAACGCGCCACCGAGGCCGGGGGCATTGTGGAGCGCATGGCCGACTACCTCATCCACGGCGACCCGGAGGGCGATTGGCCTCTGGGCTGAACCCTTAGGCTAGACTTTCTGAATGAAAGCCTTGTCCCCGTCTCCCAACCTGGCGGATCAAGTCCAGCAAGCCCTGATCGACGAAGTGGTCAGTGGCCGTTTGAAGCCGGGCGAACGCATCATCCAGG
Source organism: Betaproteobacteria bacterium (assembly GCA_038126555.1). Classification (GTDB taxonomy): domain Bacteria; phylum Pseudomonadota; class Gammaproteobacteria; order Burkholderiales; family Burkholderiaceae_C; genus Limnohabitans. The sequence continues at coordinate 7,305 of JAYPFZ010000025.1, read as the reverse complement.
AGCAATTGGCCGCTGCGCTGGGCGTGTCGCGTCAGCCCGTTCAGCAAGCCTTGCTGGTCTTGCGCAACCAAGGCGTGCTTCAAGAGGCGCCAGGCCGTGGCTTGCTGGTCGCGCCCCTGTCCACCGAGCAGGTGCGACAGGTGTATGAAATTCGAACGGCGCTAGAAGCCTTGGCCTGTCGGCGTGCGGCCGAGCGCATCACCCCTGAGCTGGCCGAACAGGGCTGGGCCTTGATTCAGGCGGGGCGGGCCGCGACCGCTCGTGGCGAGGTCGGCGAGCTGATCGCCGCCGATTTGCGCTTTCATGAATTCATCTACCAAGTCTCGGGCAACCCCTTGATTCTCAGCACCATGGGTTCACATTGGCACACCATTCAGCGCGTCATGGGTGAGGTGTTGTTGCGCGACCAACAGCCGCGTGACAGCTGGGATGAGCACGAGGCCTTGTGGCAGGCCATCACCCAGCAACAAGCCGCTTTGGCCGAGCAACGCATGGCGCAGCATTTGACCTTGGCCTGCGAACACCTGGTGCGCCGACTCGCGGCGTTTGGCGCCACCTGATCACTGCGCCAAAAAGCCCCCATCCACGGGCAAGGTGTGGCCCGTGATCATGCGCGCGGCATCGCTGCACAAAAAGAGCACAGGGCCCACCACATCGTCGATGTCAGCCAAACGGGCCATGGGGGTCATGGCTTCGATGCGAGCCACCAACTCGGGCTGTTGCAGCAGCGGCTCAATGAAACCCGTTCGCACCCAAGTGGGCGCAATGGCATTGACGCGGATGTTCTGGCTGGCCCATTCCACGGCCAAGGCGCGGGTGAGGTTCACCACTGCCCCTTTGGTGGATTGGTAGGAAATGTTGGGGTAGAGCCCGCCGCCCGACAAGCCCATGATCGAGGCCGTGTTCACCACACAACCTGAGCCTTGCGCAACCATGAAGCGCGCCGCTTGTTGGGCACACAAAAACACCCCCGTGAGGTTCACGTCCAGCACGCGATTCCAATCGGCCACCGACAACTCCAGCGTGGGGCGACGAATGGCCAAGCCCGCGTTGTTGATCAACTGGTCGATGCGTCCCCATTGCGCATGCACCCGCTGCATGGCCGCTTCCACTTGGACGGCGTCCGACACATCGACCCCGTAGGCCTGGGCGCATCCTCCCGCCGCTTCAATGCGCGCCACGGTGGCCTGAGCGGCATCGGCATTCGCATCCCACACCGCCACGCGCGCACCGGCTTGCGCCAAGGCCAGGGCAATGCCTTGGCCAATGCCGTTGGCGCCCCCCGTCACCACCGCCACACGCCCCGAAAAGTCAAAGCGCAGCGAGGCCGAGGCAGAGGGTGCAGAGGTAGGGGAGGTTGTGGTCATGGTGAATTCGCCTGAAAAGTTAAAAAATTGTGGCAAATGGCTGGCGCGGGTTTGCCCCAATGCTTGTCCCGTGGGGTCAAGGTATTCTGTATACAGAATACCGCTATGAATTTACCGTCCACTTTGGTTCGCATCGAAACCACGCCCGATCTGGTCGATCGGGTGTATCGGGTCTTGCTCGACGCCATCAGCTCAGGCGCTTTGTCGCCCGGCCAGCGCATCACCCAAGAAGAAATTGCCGAGCAACTGGCCGTGTCGCGCCAACCCGTGTTGCAAGCCTTGCGCTGGCTCAAGCGCGATGGCTTGGTGGCCGATGCGCCCGGGCGCGGGGTGCAAGTCGCTCCATTGGACGTCCAAAGCCTGGTGCAGGTTTACCAAGTGCGAGGGGCGCTGGATGCACTGGCAGCCCGGTGGGCGGCCCATGCGCGCAGCGTCATCGACCCGCAATTGCTGGTGAATGGGCGCCAAGCGGCGCGTGCCGGTGATGTGCGCGCCATGATCGAGGCCGACATCGCGTTTCACGAAGCCATTTACCAAGCCTCTGGCAACCCCCTCATTGCCCAAACGGCGCAAAGCCAGTGGCGACATTTGCGCCGCGCCATGGGTGCGGTGTTGCAGCAGTCGCGCCAGCGGGGTTCCTTGTGGGACGAGCATGCGGCCATTGCCCAAGCCATTGCCGCGGGTGACGAAGCCTTGGCGGCCAAGCTCATCGAAACCCACGCCAATCAAGCGTGTGAGAACTTGTCCAACGAATTGCATCAGGTGTTGGCCCAGAGCCAACCCCCAAGCGAGACCCCTTTGACCCCAACCCCCCTTTCAACCAGGAGCGCTTCATGAACCTCACGCCCGAACAAAAGGCCCAATTTGATCGTGACGGCTATTTGTTTTTCCCCGGCTTGTTCAAGCCCGAAGAGGTGCAACGGCTCAACGCAGCCGTGCCCGAAATCTACAGCCGCCGCGAGGCCTACAACGTGCGCGAAAAAGGCAGTGACGCGGTGCGCACCAACTTTGCCGCCCACCTCTACAGCAAGCCCTTTGCCACTTTGGCGCGCCACCCCCGGATGATTCAGCCGGTGCAAGACCTGTTCGGCGAAGCCCTCTACATGCACCAGTTCAAGATCAACGGCAAGATGGCTTTTGAGGGCGATGTGTGGCAGTGGCACCAAGACTATGGCACTTGGCTCAACGACGACATGATGCCCGAGCCCAACGCCATGAACATTGCCATCTTCTTGGATGACGTCAATGAATTCAATGGCCCGCTGATGTTCATTCCGGGCAGTCACAAAAAAGGCGTGGTGCAAGCCAAGCACGACCTGACCACCACCAGTTATCCCTTGTGGACCGTGGACAACCCCTTGATCGCGGAACTGGTGGCGCGGGCCGGTGGCCGTGAAGGGGGGATCGTGTCGCCCAAGGGGCCTGCGGGCTCCATGCTGATGTTCCACAGCTGTTTGCTGCACGCGTCTGCCAGCAACCTGTCGCCATGGAACCGGGTGAGCGTCTACTTGAGCTTGTGCGCGGTGTCGAATCACATTCGACGCTTCAAGCGCCCCGAATACATCGCCCATCGCGACTTCACGCCGATTTCGTGCTTGCCCGACGATTGTTTGCTCAAGGACTACGACGTGGACCTGCCTTGGAAAGACGGCATGCCGGGCAGTGCTTTGGCCACTTCACCCGATCCCGTGGATTTCACCAAAAAGGCGGCCTGATTCATGAGCTTGCATCAGCAATTGCTGCAACGTGCAGCAGCAGGTCGCCCCATTCGTGTGGGCCTCATTGGAGCGGGCAAGTTTGGCTCCATGTATTTGTCTCAAATTCCGCGCACGCCAGGCGTGCATTTGGTGGGCATTGCCGACTTGAACCCCAGTGCCGCCCGCACCAACTTGGAACGGGTGGGTTGGGACCCCGAGCGAACCACCGCCACCTCGCTGGACGATGCGGTGAAAAAGGGACACACCCATGTGGGCGACGATTGGCAAGCCCTGGTTCGGCATCCCGCCATCGATGTGGTGGTGGAGTGCACGGGCCACCCCATTGCCGCCGTGGACCATTGCTTGGAGGCTTTCGCCCATGGCAAACATGTGGTGAACGTCACGGTCGAGGCCGATGCCTTTGGCGGGCCTTTGCTGGCCAAGCGTGCGGCCGAGGCCGGCGTGGTGTATTCCTTGGCCTTTGGCGATCAGCCCGCCATGATTTGCGATTTGGTGGATTGGGCCCGAACCTGTGGCTTCCCGGTGGTGGCGGCAGGGCGCGGCCACAAGTGGTTGCCCCACTTTTGTGAGTCCACCCCCGAGACGGTGTGGGGCTACTACGGCCTCACGCCCGAGCAAGCCGAGCGTGGTGGCTTGAACCCCAAAATGTTCAACAGCTTTCTCGATGGCTCCAAGCCCTCGATTGAAAGCACGGCGGTGGCCAATGCCACGGGGCTGGGTGTGCCCTCCAATGGCTTGCTGTATCCGCCGGCCAGCATCACCGACATTCCCGTGGTCACGCGCCCCCGCAGCGAAGGGGGCGTGCTGGAGCGCAAGGGCATGGTGGAAGTGATTTCGTCGCTGGAGCCCGATGGACGCGTGATCCCCTACGACATTCGCATGGGCGTGTGGGTCACGGTGGAGGCCGAAACCGACTACATCAAGCACTGCTTCGAGGAATACAACGCCCACACCGACCCCAGTGGCCGCTACTTCACCCTTTACAAGCGGTGGCACCTCATTGGCCTGGAAGTGGGCCTGAGTGTGGCCAGCGTGGCCTTGCGTGGCGAGCCCACGGGTGTGGCCACCGGGTGGCATGCCGATGTGGTGGCCACGGCCAAGCGCGATTTGAAGCCGGGCGATGTCTTGGACGGTGAGGGCGGTTACACGGTGTGGGGCAAGTTGTTGCCCGCACCCACCTCGATGCGCATGGGGGGGCTGCCTTTGGGCTTGGCTCACGATGTGAAAGTGGTGCGTCCGGTGGCCAAAGGCCAATCCCTCTGTTGGGACGATGTGGCGATCGACACCACCACCCGGGCTTATGCCTTGCGAAAAGCCCTGGAGGCATTAAACCCATCGACGTAAGGGCATTGCCCAAAGCCTTTCACTTTGACAAGGGTCGAGGCCTCAAAAGCCTCGCCAGGCCTGACGCTGTAACGTTCAGGTCTGGAATTTCGTTCGCCCTAGGGAAAACCCGGTTTGTGTTTCCATGACAGCGAGGAAGATGCGCTCCATTCCATTCAACCTAGGAGTTTTCCATGTCTGATCAGGTGACCCAAGAGGTGCAACCCTCGTCCAACCGTCGCAAGTTTTTCCTGACGGCCGCGGCCACGGCTGCTTTGGCCGCTTGCTCGCAAAAAGCCGAAGAAAAGCCGGCTGAAGCTGCCAAAACGGCTGCTCCCGCTGTGTCGGCCACGCCCTCGACCGTGGTCATCAAGATGCAAGGCGCCTGGGGTGCCAAGGACATCTTCAATGAAATGGCCGAAGACTACGTCAAGCGCGTCAACGAAATGTCCAGCGGCCGTTTGCGCATCGAGTATTTGGTGTCTGGCTCTGTGGTGAAGCCTTTCGAAGTGACCGATGCCGTGAGCAAGGGTGTGCTCGACGCGGGCCACACCGTGGCCGTGTATTGGTATGGCAAGTCCAAGGTGGCCTCGCTGTTTGGTTCTGGCCCCGTGACCGGCGCCAACGCTGAGCAAACCCTGGGTTGGATGATGTCCGGTGGCGGCTACGAACTGTATGAAGAGCTGCAAAAGAAACTTGGCCTGAACATCAAGGGCTTCTTCGCTTTCCCCATGCCCACCCAGCCCCTGGGTTGGTTCAAGAAAACCCCGCCGAAAAACGAAGCCGAATGCCATGGTTACAAATACCGCACCGTGGGCTTGGCCGCTGACCTCATGCAAGAAATGGGCATGAAAGTCACGCAGTTGCCCGGTGGCGAAATCGTGCCCGCCATGGAGCGTGGCGTGATCGATGCGTTCGAGTTCAACAACCCCACCTCGGACAGCCGCTTTGGTGCCCAAGACGTGGCCAAGAACTACTCCATGGGCTCTTATCACCAGGCCATGGAATTCTTCGAAATCATCTTCAACCGCACGAAGTACGAGTCGCTGTCGCCCGATCTGCAGGCCGTTTTGAAATACGCCTCGGAAGCGGTGTCCTCGGCCAACACCTGGAAGGCCCAAGACAACTACTCGCGCGACCTGCAAAAGCTCATCACCAAAGACGGTGTCAAGGTCTCTCGCACCTCCAAGGAGATCTTCCAAGCCCAGCTCAAGGCCTGGGACAAAGTCACCGCCAAGCTCGTGGCCGAAGACGAATTCTTCAAGAAGGTTTACGAGTCGCAAAAGGCTTGGGCCCGTCGCGTCGCCTACTACAACTTCTTCAACGACGCCGACTACAAGAGTGCTTACGAGCACGTCTTCAAGACCAAATTGCCTGCATAAGCACAGGGTGTCTGGTTCAGTCGCTGCCTTCGGGCAGCGGCTTTCTTTTTTAGCGCATCATGAAAAAATTCATCAAGACCGTTGATACCTTTTCGGAATCAGTGGGCCATTGCTTCGGTTGGACCGTATTGGTCCTCACCGCAGGGACCTGCTACGAGGTGTTTCGCCGCTATTGGCTCAACGACCCAACCGCTTGGGCCTTCGACCTCAGCTATGTGTTGTATGGGGCCTTGTTCCTCATGTCCGGGGCGTACACCCTGTCGCAAAACGGGCATGTGCGTGGCGACTTCCTGTATCGCAAATGGTCTGACCGCACCCAGGCCAAAGTGGACTTGGTGTTGTATGTCGTGTTTTATTTCCCAGGCGTGCTCGCCTTGGTGTTCTCGGGCTTCAATTACGGCATGGATGCCGCCCGCATTGGCGAGGTGAGTGTGAACAGCCCAGCGGGTGTTCCCATTTGGCCGTTGAAGCTCATTATTTTTGTGGCAGGCCTGACCTTGTTGTTGCAAGGCGCTGCCGAGGTGTGTCGTTGCATCTTGGCCATTCGCGATGGTCAGTGGCCCGCCCGCGACGAGGATGTCGTGGAGCTTGAAGTGGCGTTGCAACAGCAATTTGGTCAGAAGGGAGGATCGCATGAGTGATCCCATGATCGCCCTGTCCATGCTGGGCTTGTTCATTTGTTTCATCTTCTTGGGTTTCCCCATTGCCTTCACCCTGATGGCCATGGGCATTCTCTTTGGCTTGTATGCCTACCACGTGCCGGCGCAAAGCCTGCTGGACAACAAAATCTTCTACTTGTTCACCCAGAACACCTTCTCGGTGATGAACAACGATGTGCTGATCTCCATCCCCTTGTTCTTGTTCATGGGTTACATCATCGAGCGCGCCAACATCCTCGACAAACTCTTTTTGAGCTTGCAGGTGTCTTTGCGCAAGGTGCCCGGCTCCATGGCGGTGGCGGCTTTGGTCACTTGCGCCTTGTTTGCCACGGCCACCGGCATCGTGGGCGCGGTGGTGACCCTCATGGGCTTGCTGGCCTTGCCGTCCATGCTCAAAGCGGGCTACGACCAGAAACTCGCCACGGGGGTGATTGCGGCGGGTGGCACGCTGGGCATTCTGATTCCGCCGTCCATCATGCTCATCGTTTACGCCGCCACGGCGGGCGTGTCGGTGGTCAAGCTGTATGCCGCGGCGATGGTGCCCGGCATTTTGTTGGCCTCGCTGTATCTGGTTTACGTGGTTGCGCGTGTGGTCATCAACCCCTCACTGGCCCCCAAACCCAAGCATGCCGATGACGTGGGCTTTTGGGAGTCCACCAAGCTGTTGGTGACTGCCTTCTTGCCCTTGGCCCTGTTGATCCTCGCGGTCTTGGGTTCCATCTTGTTTGGCCTGGCCACCCCCAGTGAAGCCGCAGCCATGGGCTCCTTGGGCGGCATCATCCTCGCCGTGGTGTATCGCGCTTTCACCTGGGACCGACTGCGCGAAGCGGTGTTCCTCACCGCCAAAACTTCGGCC
>JAYPFZ010000024.1:0-26492 GCA_038126555.1 Betaproteobacteria bacterium | reverse complement strand
GGAAGCGCAGCAATGCGTTAAGCTAACCAGTACTAATTGCTCGTGCGGCTTGACCCTATAACTTTGAATCAATCAAAGTTTTAATGCCGAGTGACGCATCAAAAAATTGATTCGCTCTTTGAATTTATTGTTTGGCTTAATGGCCAAGCAAGACCAGTTATGCCTGATGACCATAGCAAGGTGGTACCACTCCTTCCCATCCCGAACAGGACAGTGAAACGCCTTAGCGCCGATGATAGTGCGGATGCCCGTGTGAAAGTAGGACATCGTCAGGCTTTTATCCTAAAAACGCTCACCGAAAGGTGGGCGTTTTTTTTTATGCGTTCACGATGTTGTTAGTGGTCAGGGAACACGCCCCGGCAGCTTCTAGTTGTCTCAATACCTGCTCAAGCCAATCAATATAGTCGGCAGCTGTCTGTGATTTATCGAACAAGCTGATGAGATAGGCATTCTGATCAGCCCAGGCCAGAAAATGTGCCCGTTCAATGGATTGCCATTCCAGCAGTTTGAACTTAATTAACACCTTGGCCGCATATTCATCGTGTGACTTTGGGGATTCGCGAAATTGAGTCAACCTCGAATGTGCGCGTTGTAACGCTGATTCCAAGTCAGAAAAGACTCGACCATGCCCGGGGACTACGAGACGTGGATTCAACTCTTTGATGTGGTGAAGGCTATCTTCCACCCTGTCAAAACCGCCATCCCCCTCAATTTGTGGAAACACCACACCAAAACCGTTTTCCCAGAGGGCATCACCAGAGATCAAAATCCGGTCTGTGGGTTCAAACAACATGACGGCATGATCATCATGACCCGGGCAGGCATGTATTTCCCAACGGCGGTTACCGAAATCAATGCAAGCACCAGAGACCAGTGAATGATCACTACGAAAGGGTTTGCAATGCTGTCCTGTGGGCAAATAGGTGAGCCGACTTTCATCCCAGCCATCAACCGCTTCCGCATCCAACGAGGGAATATGGGTCTGAATTGATGGATAGTGTTTTTGCAAAATTTGATTGCCACCACAGTGATCGCTATGCAAATGGGTGTTCACGAGATGCGTCAGTTGATGCGTATCGTTGAGCGCCTGCTGCACCAACGACAGAGTCTGTTGTTCATGCGCGACATAGCCGGTGTCAACCAACAGGGCATGCCCATCCTTGCTCAATTGCATCAACGAGTTGGACGATAGCCATCCCCTTTCGAAGAAAAGAAGGTCGGGTGGCAGAGAAACAGGTTTATGCATGGGCACAACGGGAATGGTCGTATATTTGAAGAGTGTAAAACTACAGCGCTCGCGCATCTGACGCAGTGAACGATTCCAGTCGAAGTCGACCCATTTCCAACCTTTGGCAACGCCTTCATGCGCGTTGGATGGCTTGGAAATACCAATCCAAAAGCTTAGATGACGTCAAGTTTTACCTCGCACTAGCAGCGAAGGGCAAGCAAATCAGCAGTGACAGCCAGCGCATGATGGAAGGGGTGCTTCGCATCTCCCACCTCACTGCACGGGAGGTCATGGTGGCAGCGCCCAAAATGGAGATGATTCCCTCCAAAGCCACCGTGGAAGATTGTTTTGCGGTGATGATTGAAGTGGGGCATTCGCGATACCCAGTCTATGAGGATGACAAGTCCAACATCATTGGCTTGTTGCATGCCAAAGACATCCTGAAATTGCAGCGCTCCCCAGACCTGAGCCTGCGCTCACTCATGCGACCCGCGATGTTCATGCCGGAGAGCAAGCGCCTCACCGATTTGTTGCGTGAATTCAAGCGAAGCCGGACGCACATGGCCATCTTGGTGGATGAGTTTGGCCGCGTGTCTGGTCTCGTCACCATTGAAGACGTGCTTGAAGAAATCGTTGGCGAAATTGAAGACGAATTCGACAAAGCCGAAGCCTCCACCGACATCTTCAGCTTTTCAGACAACTCCTACCGCGTCGCAGGCCATGCCGACATTGAAAGCCTGAATGAGCACTTTGAGGTGTCATTGCCTCAAGTGCTGGATGACGAGCGATTCGACACCATCGGCGGCTTGATTGCCCACTTGGTGGGGCACGTCCCTCGCAAAGGCGAGCGCCACGATTTAGAAGGCTTGTCCTTCACCGTGATGCACGTCAAAGGCGGTGCGGTCACCTGGTTTCGCGTCCGCAAACAAGACCCCATCGAGGCGCCGGAATCGCCTTGACCGCCTTGTTGCTCTTGGGAGCCGCCGCGCTCCATGCGCTCAGCTTGTCGGGGACCACGGGGCCTTGGACGGCTCCCCTGCAGTGCCTGGCCTTGGCGGTGCTGTTTCATTGCGTGCAAACCAGCTCAAGCGCCAAGCAGGCCGCCCTCCGAACGTTCGGATTTGTGACCGTTTGGTTGTTCTTGGATGTGCAATGGATTCATCATTCTTTGAGCACCTATGGGGGCATGCCCGCTGTCGCAGCCTGGCTGAGCGTGTTCGTCCTTTGTGCCGCTTTAGGGCTGTATCACGCAGTGGCATCAGCCTTATGGCATCGCGGCTTTGCCAGCCAAACCAGTCGTTGGCAAAGCGCGCTGGCCCAAGCCACCGCGTGGAGTCTGGCCGAAATGGCCCGTTCGGCTTGGTTCACCGGATTCCCTTGGGCAACGCCAGGCTATGCGCACGTTGACGCGAGCTTGAGCCTTTTGAGTCCCTATCTCGGTGTGATGGGACTCACCTGGGTGAGTGCCATGGTGTCGGCTTGGCTGGCGCAAGGCGTTGGCAGTCGTCCCAACACCCTGAGCAAGGTGAGCATGACGGTGGGCATCTTGGTGTTGATCAGCTTGCCCGTTCATCCCACTTCAAAAGCGCAAGACGAGTTGAAGCAGTCGGTCCTGCTGTTGCAAGCCAACGTCAACCCCAACGACAAATTCGTGAAGCCAGAAGACGAAGCCAACTGGTATTTGGGCCACATGGCACGCAGCACCGCCCAACTCACCATCGCACCAGAAACGGCCTTGGCCAGCATCGGTTCCATTGAGCGCATGCGCCCTTGGTATGACCAATGGCGTCAAGAGAAAAGCCCCGATCAAGGCCTGATCGTGGGCGCCATGCAGGCGATGGGCGACGACTACGCCAATGCCGCCTGGGGTTTCATGGACGGTCAATTGCAAATGCACCTCAAAGCGCATTTGGTGCCCTTTGGTGAATTCAGCCCCCCCGGCTTTGCATGGTTCGCCAAACAGCTCAACATCCCCTATTCAAATTTCAAGCGCCCTGAGCGAGACAACCGAGCGTTCTTGCACCAACAACAGGTTTATGGCCTGAGCATTTGCTACGAGGACCTGTTTGGCGATGAAATGGCCCGAGCCTTTGTCGACCCGCAACGTGTACCCCCCACCACCCTGATCAACCTCAGCAATTTGGCCTGGTTTGGGGATGGGATGGCGCTGGACCAACACCTCGTCATTGGGCGCATGCGAGCCAAGGAATTCCAGCGCCCCATGATCATGTCCACCAACACCGGTTGGAGCGCCGTCATTGACGACGCGGGACGTGTTGAAGCGAAACTGCCCAAAGGCGAGCGGGCCATCTTGACCATCGACTACCGAGGGGTGAACGGCACGCCCACACCCTACGCCCAATGGGCGGGTCGATGGGGACACCTGCCCCTTTGGTTCGTTCAATTGCTGTTGTTCTTGGGCTTGGCACTGGCGTCGCGCCGCAGGGCTCGCCCCCCGGAAAACCCCAACATTGCCACCTAAAATTGCCCACCAGCCAAACGGCCTTACGGGTATGACGTCATGCTTAGCTTTCAACAAATCATTCTGAAATTACAAAACTATTGGGACGCCCAAGGCTGCGCATTGCTCCAGCCCTACGACATGGAAGTGGGCGCCGGTACCTCGCACACCGCCACCTTTTTGCGCGCCATTGGCCCGGAGCCCTGGAAGGCCGCCTACGTGCAACCCAGTCGCCGCCCCAAAGACGGTCGCTATGGCGAGAACCCCAACCGTTTGCAGCATTACTACCAATACCAAGTGGTGCTCAAACCCGCGCCCGCCAACATCTTGGAGCTCTATCTGGGCTCACTCGAAGCCTTGGGCTTTGACCTGAAGCAAAACGACATCCGCTTTGTGGAAGACGACTGGGAAAACCCAACCCTGGGTGCCTGGGGGCTGGGCTGGGAAGTGTGGCTCAACGGCATGGAGGTCACCCAGTTCACCTACTTCCAGCAAGTGGGCGGCATCAATTGCAAACCCATCACTGGCGAAATCACCTACGGCCTCGAACGCTTGGCCATGTATTTGCAAGGCGTAGACAACGTCTACGACCTCAAATGGACCGACGGCCTCAGCTACGGCGACGTTTATCTGCAAAACGAAAAAGAACAATCGGCCTACAACTTCGAGCACAGCGATGTCGATTTCCTGTTCACGGCTTTCTCTGCGCATGAAAAGCAAGCCCAACACCTCATGCAAACGGAGCTGGCCCTGCCCGCCTACGAGCAAGTGCTCAAGGCTGCGCACACCTTCAACTTGCTCGATGCACGAGGCGCCATCAGCGTGACCGAACGTGCCGCCTACATTGGCCGCATCCGTAACCTCGCACGCAGCGTGGCCCAAAGTTACCTCGAAAGCCGGGAGCGTCTGGGCTTCCCCATGGCGCCACGCGAATGGGTGGAACAAATGCCCAAGAAGACCGCCTGAGAGGACCAACAACAATGAGCAAACAAAACCTTCTCGTCGAACTCTTCGTGGAAGAGCTGCCCCCCAAATCCCTCAATCAACTCGGTGCGGCCTTTGCCCGGATCTTGGCCGAACAGTTGCAAGCGCAAGGCTTGGCCCAAGGCGTGATGGCCATCGAGTCATTGAAAGCTGCTGATGCAGCCACCGCTGAAGACCGCTCGGTTTATGCCGCTTTCGCTTCGCCGCGCCGCTTGGCCGTCCATGTCACGGGTGTTTTGTCCCAAGCCGCTGACCAAGCCGTCCAACAAAAGCTCATGCCGGTGAGCGTGGGTTTGGACGCCGCTGGCAACGCCACGCCCGCCTTGCTCAAAAAACTGCAAGCCTTGGGCGCCGATGCCTCGGCCGTGGCACAACTCAAGCGCGAGGGTGAAGGCAAAAACGAAGCCTTGTTTTACGACAGCGTGGTCAAAGGCGTTGCCTTGGAGGCGGGTTTGCAAAAGGCGCTGGACGAAGCCATTGCCAAGCTGCCCATTCCCAAGGTCATGCAATACCAGTTGGAAACCGATTGCGAGCTGCCCGGCTGGACCAGTGTGAACTTTGTTCGGCCCGCGCATCGTTTGGTGGCCTTGCATGGCGACGCCGTGGTGCCCGTCAAGGCCTTGGGCCTGACGGCTGGGCGCATCACCCATGGCCACCGCTTCGAAGCGCAGGTCGATCCGGTGAGCATCCCCCATGCCGACCAATACGCCGAGGTGCTGCACACCCAGGGTGCCGTGATTCCCAGTTTTCAAAGCCGGCGCGCCGAAATTCAGCGCCAGCTGCACGGGGCCGCTGCCCAAGTGGGCGGTGGCGTCAAGCCCATTGAAGACGACGCCTTGCTCGATGAAGTCACTGCATTGGTCGAGCGCCCCAATGTCTTGGTGTGCGAATTCGAAACCCAGTTTCTCGATGTGCCTCAGGAGTGCCTCATCCTCACGATGAAGGCCAACCAAAAGTATTTCCCCTTGCTCGACGCCCAAGGCAAGCTCACGCATCGGTTCCTGGTGGTCAGCAACATTCAGCCTGCCGACCCCAGCGCCGTCATTGGTGGCAATGAGCGGGTGGTTCGCCCCCGCTTGGCCGACGCCAAATTCTTTTTCGATCAAGACCGCAAGCGCACCTTGGCTTCTCGTGTGGCGGGTCTGGACAAAGTCGTTTATCACAACAAACTGGGCACGCAAGGCGAGCGCACCGAGCGGGTGCGGGCCATCGCGGCCGCGCTGGCCCAACAAGTGCAAGCGCAAACGCCCCAGCTGGCCACCGAGCAGTGGACACAACAAGTGGATCAGGCCGCCCAATTGGCCAAGACCGACCTCCTCACCGACATGGTGGGCGAATTCCCCGAGCTGCAAGGCATCATGGGCGGTTACTACGCCCGCCACGATGGCCTGAGCCAACACGTGGCACAAGCCATTGAAGACCACTACAAACCCCGTTTTGCGGGCGACGACTTGCCGCGTAGCGCCGTGGGTTTGGTGGTGGCCATGGCCGACAAACTCGAAACCCTGGTGGGCCTTTTTGGCATCGGCAATTTGCCCACGGGTGACAAAGACCCGTTTGCCCTGCGCCGCCATGCTTTGGGCGTCATTCGCATGCTCACCGAAACCGACTTGCGTCTGTCCTTGCCCGATGTGTTGTCTGCTGCAGTGGCCGTGTTTGGCGATCGCATTGAAGACCTTCGCGAAGCCCTCAGCACCTTCATTTACGAGCGACTCGCAGGCAGCTTGCGCGACAGCGGCCACACCACCTCGTTGGTGGATGCCGTCATCAGCCTGCGACCCGCTCACCTCGATGAAGTGCGCGCCCGTTTGCAGGCGGTGCAAGCGTTCTCCGAGTTGGCCCAAAGCCAAGCCTTGGCGGCAGCCAACAAGCGCATTGGCAACATTCTGAAAAAGAGTGCCGATGCACCCCAAACCGTCGACGCCGCACTGCTCCAAGAGCCTGCCGAGCAGGCCTTGCACCAGGCCATGCAGCAACTCGTGCCGGAATCCACCCGTCAGTTCGAAGCCAAAGACTACACCGCCAGCCTCAGCACCTTGGCGGCCTTGCGCGAGCCCGTCGACGCCTTCTTCGATGGCGTGATGGTGAACGCCCCCGAGGACAAGCTGCGCAACAACCGCTTGGGTTTGTTGCGGCAGTTGCATGGCGCCATGAATCGCGTGGCCGATTTGTCCTTGCTGGCCTGAGTCCGGAGTTCACGTGGCCATTGCTCAAAAGCTTGTCATTCTGGATCGCGACGGCACCATCAACGTCGATCGCGACGACTACGTCAAATCGGTCGACGAGTGGGAAGCCTATCCCAGTGCCTTGCAAGCCATCGCGCGGCTGAACCATGCGGGCTGGCACGTGGTGGTCGTCACCAACCAGTCGGGCCTGGGGCGAGGCCTGTTCGACATGGCCACCCTCAACGCCATGCACGACAAAATGAACAAACAGCTGGCCGAAGTGGGCGGCAAAGTGGATGCCGTTTTTTTCTGCCCCCACACCCCCGAGGATGCGTGCCAATGCCGCAAACCTTCACCGGGTCTGTTCGAACAAATCAAAGCGCGCTATGGCCGCAGCTTGGCTGGTGTGGCCAATGTCGGCGACAGCCTGCGCGACTTGCAAGCGGGTGCCGCCATGGGGTGTGAATCGCATTTGGTGCTCACCGGCAAAGGCGAAGCCTTTCGCCATCGCCCCCTGAGCGAGTCTTTCCCCGACGACACCCATGTGCACCAAGACTTGCTCGCCTTCGCCGACTGGTTTTTGATGCGCGAACAAGCCAAGCTCACCTGAAGCCCCGTCATGCTCAATGCCCTGCGTTCCTGGATCCACTTGCTCTTCATGGGCGTGACCCTTGTGCCTTTTGCCATCGCGGTGCTGGCCGTCAGTCTGCTGCCCAGCACCCGACGCTTCATGTATCCCATCGGAGTCACGTGGTTGCGCCTGTGCATCAACAGTGCGCAGTGGATCGTGGGCATTCGCTACCAAGTGAGCGGGCAACACAACCTGCCCCAAGGCCACGAAGCGCCAGCGGTGTTGTTGGTCAAGCACCAATCCACTTACGAAACATTCTTGATGCCGGTCATCATGCCGCACCCCCTGGCCTATGTGTTCAAAAAAGAATTGCTGGCCGTGCCCTTTTTTGGTTGGGCCATCGGGCGGCTCGACATGGTGCACATCGATCGCTCACAACGCGCCCAAGCCTTTCAAAAAGTGGTGGAGCAAGGCCGTCAATTGCTGGCCAAAGGCACTTGGGTCATCATGTTCCCAGAAGGCACGCGCATTCCACGCGGTCAAGCGGGCACCTATAAAACCGGGGGCAGCCGCTTGGCTGTGGAAGTGGGCGTGCCCGTCATTCCCATTGCCATCACCTCAGCCAAGTGCTGGCCGCGCAAGGCCATCATCAAGCGCCCCGGCGTGGTCGATGTGAGCATCGGCGCCCCCATCGACACCCAAGGTCAAGCCCCCGAAGCGGTCATGGCGCAAGTCGAACAATGGATCGAGTCGGAAATGCAGCGCCTCGACCCCGAGGCCTACAGCCCCCCAAGTGCCTGAGGTCGTCGTGAGCAAGTTGTTTCAACTCGCACTCGATTTCTTCACGCCCCATGCCCTGAGCGAGCCGGCCCAACCGGCCACACCCAGCAGCCTGCCTCAGCCTGCACCCGTAACCCCAGACTTGGATTGGGGCCGCACCGAGCACCCCGGCATTCGCCACCCGCGCGCCAACCGCCACATCGTGCTCGATGGCGTGCCTGTGGGCTATCACCACCAAGTGGCACGACGCAAAACCATTGGCATGCTCGTGGGCATCGAAGGTTTAGAGGTGCGCTCCCCGCGTTGGGTGGGCAAAGCCGAAGTGGAAGCGGCCTTGCGCGAGCGCGCCGCTTGGATCTTGCGCAAACTCAACGAGGTTCAAGCCGCCGAACGCCGTCGCCATGCCCAAGCCATCGATTGGGCCGATCAGGCTTTGGTGCCTTATCTGGGTCAACACCTGCGCTTGGTGATTGACCCTGCACGCGCGCGCTCGGCCCAGCCCTTGGTCGCCTGCAACGACGATGCCCCAGCGCAGTGGCATTTGCACTTGGCTTTGCCCCAGCAGGCCAGTGCCGCACAAATTCGAGATGCCACCCAAGCCTGGCTCATGGCGCAAGCGCGCCAGTTGTTCACCCAGCGGCTGGATCACTTTGCGCCAGCCTTGGGCGTGCGCTGGACCCAGCTCAGCCTCAGCAGTGCCGCCACCCGTTGGGGTTCGGCTGGCGCCGATGGCCGCATTCGCCTGAACTGGCGGCTCATTCACTTCAAGCCTTCGGTGATCGATTACGTGGTGGCCCACGAACTCAGCCATTTGCGCGTCATGAACCACAGCCCGCAATTCTGGGAGACCGTGGCCAGCGTCATGCCCGACTACCGCGAGCAGCAACAAACGCTTAAGCGCGAGACCATTCCGCCGTGGGCTTGAAGCGATAAACCCCTTGCGCATCGCGTTCGCGGCGCAGCTGGCCTTGGTGCCACAGGGTGTGCAAATGCGCAATTGACTCGCCCAGCGCAAACGGCAGCTGATGCAAATCCAAGTCGCGGGCAAACAGCACCGACACCGCATCCATCGCGCTCAAGGGGCGCGTGACGCAGGCCGCCATGATTTCTGCAAGCCGCTCGTGGTGATGCGACTCCAGTTGATCGATGCGCCGATGCAGCCCCTTGAAAGGCCGCCCATGCGAGGGCAACACCAGCGTGTCGCTGGGCAAAGCCCGCATGCGCTCCAGCGACTGCATGAACATCAGCAATGGGTCTGCTTCGGGCTCCGATTCGTAGACGCTCACGTTGGTGGAAATGCGCGGCAGCACCATGTCGCCCGAGATCAGCACGCCCAATTCGGGCGCGTGCAATGCCATGTGCTCGGGGGCATGGCCATAGCCCACCCAGCAGGTCCACTCCTGGCCCGCCAAACTCAAGACCCGTTGATCCAGCAATCGGTGGTGACGCGGGGGCAGGGCGGGCACCATGCCCAAGTAATACTGGCCCCGGGTGCGCACACGCTCCAGGGCGGCTTCATCTTTGAGGCCATGCAGCGCAAAAAACTCGGCCGCTGGCGCGCCCCCGTAGTTGGTGTCAATTTGCATGGCCGATTTGGCCGCCAGGTAGTCGGTGGTGCTGATGAACAGCGGCGCTTGCCAGCGCTCGCACAGCCAATGCGCCAAACCGAGGTGGTCGGGGTGCATGTGCGTCACCAGCACCCGCACCACGGGCAAGCCCTCCAGCGAGGTCTCAAACACCGATTCCCAATGCGCGCGGCTCTGGGCTTGATCGATGCCGCAATCCACGATGCACCAGCCCTCTTGGCCGTCTACCCGGTCGCGCACCAACCAGGTGTTGATGTGGTTGAGCTGAAAGGGCAAACCCAGGCGCACCCATTTCACGCCAGGGGCCACCGGCAGGGCATGTCCCTCGGGTGGCAATTCGTCCCCCAGCGGGTATTGCAGTTCGGTTTCCAGTGAATTCATGGCTGCGCTACGATAATTGACGTTTACGTAAACGTCAAATTAAGATGTCGTCATGGCGACCACCTACACCATCAGTGACTTGTCCCGCGAATTCGACCTGACCACCCGGGCCATTCGCTTCTATGAAGACATGGGTTTGCTCAGTCCCACGCGCACAGGCCCGGGCGGGCGCAACAGAACCTACTCCAACCGAGACCGCACCCGCCTGCGCCTCACCTTGCGCGCCAAACGCTTGGGCTTGTCGCTCACCGAGGCCAAAGACATCATCGACATGTATGACAGCCCGCGCGACACCGCCGTGCAGCTGGAGCGCTTCATTGCCGTGCTGGTGGAGCACCGCCGTCAGCTGGAAATCCAGTTGCAGGAAATCCAAGCCAATCTCGACGAAGTCAAACAACACGAGCGTGAAGCGCGCGCCTTGCTGGCCAAACAGCAAAAGGCCAAAGCATGAGCGCCCGCGCCCAACTCCAACCCTGATTCTTGAAAGACCCGCATGAACAACTTGCCCGGACTCGATTTTCAACTTGGCGAAGACATCAACGCCTTGCGCGATGCGGTGCGCGACTTTGCGCAAGCCGAAATTGCGCCGCGTGCCGCAGCCATCGATGCCGACGATCAATTCCCCATGGACTTGTGGCGCAAGATGGGTGACTTGGGCATTTTGGGCATCACCGCCCCCGAGGCCTATGGCGGCGCCGACATGGGCTACCTGGCCCACATGATCGCCATGGAAGAAGTCTCGCGCGCGAGTGCCAGCGTGGGCTTGTCCTATGGGGCGCACTCCAATTTGTGCGTCAACCAGCTCAAGCGCAATGGCACCGATGACCAGCGCGCCCGCTACTTGCCGCGCCTCATCAGTGGCGAGCACGTGGGCGCCCTGGCCATGAGCGAGCCCAATGCCGGCTCCGACGTGGTGAGCATGAAGCTCAAGGCCGAAGACAAAGGCGGCTACTACTTGCTCACGGGCTCCAAGATGTGGATCACCAACGGCCCCGATGCCGACGTCTTGGTCGTCTACGCCAAAACCGAACCTGAAATGGGCGCCCGTGGCATCACCGCCTTCCTCATCGAAAAAGGCATGAAAGGCTTTTCGGTGGCGCAAAAGCTCAACAAGCTGGGCATGCGCGGCAGCCACACGGGCGAGCTGGTGTTCGACCGGGTGGAAGTCCCCGCCGAAAACATTTTGGGTGGTCTGAACCAAGGCGCCAAAGTGCTCATGAGCGGCCTCGACTACGAGCGTGCCGTGCTGGCCGCTGGCCCCGTGGGCATCATGCAATCCGTCATGGACCACGTCATTCCTTACATCCATGAGCGCAAACAATTTGGCCAATCGATTGGCGAGTTCCAGCTCATTCAAGGCAAAGTGGCCGACCTCTACACCGTGCTGCAAGCGGCCCGCTCCTTCCTCTACACCGTGGGTAAAAACCTCGACCAACTCGGCACCGAGCATGTTCGGCAAGTGCGCAAAGACTGCGCCTCTGTGATTTTGTGGTGCGCCGAAAAAGCCACCTGGATGGCCGGCGAGGGCATCCAAATCTACGGCGGCAATGGCTACATCAACGACTACCCCTTGGGCCGTTTGTGGCGCGATGCCAAGCTGTATGAAATCGGCGCGGGCACCTCCGAGATTCGCCGCATGCTCATTGGCCGCGAACTCTTTTCCGAAACCTGCTGAACCCAACACCACCCCAGGAGCACCTTCTTTTGAGTCATCCGCTCTCTCACCTGCTGGACAACAACCGCCGCTGGGCCGCCGAGATGGTGGCCAGTCAGCCGGGTTATTTCCAGCAGTTGTCGCAATTGCAAAGCCCCAAATACCTCTGGATCGGCTGCTCCGACAGCCGCGTGCCCGCCAACCAAATCACGGGCCTGGAGCCAGGCGAGGTGTTCGTGCACCGCAACGTCGCCAACGTGGTCGTGCACTCCGACCTCAACGCCCTGTCGGTCATCCAATTCGCGGTCGATGCCCTCAAAGTGGAGCACATCATCGTGGTGGGCCACTACCAATGCGGCGGTGTGCTCGCGGCGGCACGCGGCAGCCGCATTGGCTTGGTCGACAACTGGTTGCGCCATGTGCAAGACGTGCACTTGCGTCACCGCCAGCGCCTGAATCACTTGCCGCAAGCCGAAATGGAAAACGCCTTGTGCGAAATGAACGTGATCGAGCAAGTCGGCAACGTGGCGCTGTCCAACGTCATGCAAGACGCTTGGGCGCGGGGCCAGCGCATCGCCGTGCATGGCTGGATCTACGGCCTGCACGACGGCTTGCTGCACGACCTCAACGTCACCATGTCCCACGCCGGCGAAGTGGTGGATGTGTTTCGCAACGCGTTCAAGCGCTACCCCCGGGGCGTTTGAGCCCCCTCTTTACACGGAGTTATTGCATGTCCCAAGATCCCATCGTCATCGTCGGTGCCGCGCGCACCCCCATGGGCAGCTTTCAGGGCGACTTTGCCAGCCTGGCTGCCCACGACCTGGGCGGCGCCGCCATTCGCGCCGCCGTTGAACGCAGTGGCGTGTCGCCCGAGCTCATCACCGAAGTCTTGTTTGGCAACTGCCTCATGGCGGGCCAAGGCCAGGCCCCGGCCCGTCAAGCTGCCCTCAAAGGCGGTCTGCCCCTGAGCGCTGGTGCAGTCACCTTGTCCAAAATGTGCGGCTCTGGCATGCGAGCCGCCATGTTTGCGCACGACTTGTTGGTGGCCGGCTCTCACGACGTGATGGTGGCCGGTGGCATGGAGAGCATGACCAACGCCCCCTACTTGTTGCAAAAGGGACGCTCGGGCTATCGCATCGGCCACGACCGCATCTACGACCACATGATGCTCGATGGCCTGGAAGACGCCTACGAACCCGGCCGCTCCATGGGCACCTTTGGTGAAGACTGCGCCGCCAAATACCAATTCACCCGCGCCCAACAAGACGCTTTTGCCACCGCCAGCGTGCAGCGTGCCCAAGCCGCCATTGCCTCGGGCGCATTTGCCAAAGAAATCACCCCCGTCACCGTGCCCGGTCGTGGCGAAGACCGCGTCGTGAGCATCGACGAAGGCCCTGGCCGCATTCGCTTGGACAAAATCCCCACCCTCAAGCCCGCCTTCCGCAAAGACGGCACGGTCACCGCCGCCAGCAGCTCCTCCATCAACGACGGCGCGGCAGCGCTGGTCATGATGCGCGCCTCCACCGCCGAGCGCCTGGGTTGCAAGCCCTTGGCCCGCGTGGTGAGCCACGCCACCCATGCGCAAGCCCCCGAGTGGTTTTCCACGGCCCCCATTGGCGCCACCGAAAAGGCGCTGGCCAAAGCCGGTTGGCAAGTCAGCGATGTGGACTTGTGGGAAATCAACGAAGCCTTTGCCGTGGTCCCCATGGCCCTCATGCACGACCTGAAAGTGGCGCACGAGCAAGTGAACGTGAACGGCGGCGCCTGCGCGCTGGGCCACCCCATTGGGGCTTCGGGCGCGCGCATTTTGGTCACGCTCTTGCATGCCTTGGAACACCGCGGCCTGAAAAAAGGCCTGGCCACCTTGTGCATTGGCGGCGGCGAAGCCACCGCCATGGCCATTGAACGACTGTGAGGACCCCCATGCCCACCGCACTTTTACTCGGCGCCTCGCGCGGCATCGGCCGCGAACTCGCACAACAACTGTTGCAACAAGGCTGGCGCGTCATCGCCACCGCCCGCACCGACGAGGCCTTGGCGCAACTGCGTGCGCTGGGCTGTGAAGCCCATCGGCTGGAGGTCACCGACCCCGCCAGCAACTCCGGTTTGGCTTGGCTGCTCGACGGCGAAAAGCTGGATTTGGCCGTCTACGTGGCGGGCGTCATCGATCGCGCCAACGCCCCCGAGTCGCCCACGCAAGCCGTGTTCGATCAGGTCATGCACGTCAACGTGCTGGGCGCCATGCAAACCCTGCCGCAAATCCTGCCCATGGTGAAAGCCGCCCATGGCGTCGTGGCCTGCATCAGCTCCATCATGGGCAGCCAGCAAGAAACCACCAGCCCTTCGGCCTGGCTGTATCGCGTGAGCAAAGCCGCCCTGAACATGGTGGTGCGCTGCATCCAAGCGGCAGAGCCCGAACTCACCGCTGTGGCCTTGCATCCCGGCTGGGTGCAAACCGACATGGGCGGCCCGCAAGCACCGCTCACCCCCACGCAAAGTGCACACAGCCTGAGCCAAACCCTCACGCGGGTGTGCCAGCACCGCCGCCCCGAAGACCGAGGCGCCTTTCTCAATCACGATGGCACGCCCATCGCCTGGTAAGCCCCACACAGGACGCCCCCATGTTGCTGACCCCCGACCAAGAAATGATTCGCGATGCGGTGCGTGAATTCGCCCGCGCCGAGCTGTGGCCCCATGCGGCCGAATGGGACAAAACCCACCACTTTCCCAAAGCCGTTCACCAAGGCCTTGCCGCCTTGGGGGCCTACGGCATTTGCGTGCCCGAGGCGCTGGGCGGTGCGGGTTTGGATTACCTCTCCTTGGCGTTGGTGCTGGAAGAAATCGCCGCAGGCGATGGCGGCACCTCCACCGCCATTTCGGTCACCAACTGCCCCGTCAATGCCATCTTGCTCAAACACGGCTCCGACGCCCAACAGCAAGCCTGGCTGCCGCGCTTGTGCAGTGGCGAATGGCTGGGTGCGTTTTGCCTCACCGAGCCCCAAGTGGGCTCCGATGCCTCGGGCCTGAAAACCACGGCCAAACGCGAGGGTGACCATTACGTGCTCAGCGGCGTGAAGCAATTCATCACCAGTGGTCAAAACGGGCAGGTGGCCATCGTCATTGCCGCCACCGATCCGGCCGCCGGCAAGCGGGGCATGAGCGCGTTTTTCGTGCCCACCGACACCCCGGGCTGGACGGTGGCGCGCCTCGAAGACAAGCTGGGTCAACACTCCAGCGACACCGCACAAATCGTGCTGGAGAACTGCCGCGTGCCCGAAGCCAACCGCATTGGCGCCGAAGGCGAGGGCTACAAAATCGCCTTGTCGGCCCTCGAAGGCGGGCGCATTGGCATTGCCGCGCAAAGCATTGGCATGGCCCGCAGTGCCTACGAAGTGGCGCTCGATTACGCCAAGCAACGCGAGAGCTTTGGCCAGCCCATCTTCAACCACCAGGCCGTGGGCTTTCGCTTGGCCGAATGCGCCACCCAGCTCGAAGCGGCGCGCCAACTCACCTGGCATGCCGCCAGCTTGCGCGACGCCGGGCGGCCCTGCCTCAAAGAAGCCGCCATGGCCAAGCTCTTTGCCAGCGAAGCCGCCGAGGCCGTGTGCAGCGCCGCCATTCAAACCTTGGGTGGCTATGGCGTGGTGGCCGACTTTCCCGTCGAGCGCATCTACCGCGATGTGCGCGTGTGCCAAATTTACGAGGGCACCAGCGACGTGCAAAAAATCCTCATCCAACGGGCCTTGGCCTGAACCATGGGCGCTGGCATGTGCTCCACGGTGGCGTGTCCTTGCGGGCGCATGGACGGCCGTCGCGCACGCGCGTTTGCGCTTTGCTGTGCACCCGTGTTGCACGACCCTTCAGTGGCCCCCGACCCCGAGGCGCTCATGCGCTCGCGCTACACCGCCTTTGTGCGGGAAGACCGCGATCACCTCTTGGCCACCTGGCACCCCAGCACCCGCCCCGCCGAGCTCAACTTCGAAGCAGGGGCCAAGTGGCTGGGCTTGGAGGTGCGCCATGCGGCCACCCCCAGCCCCGATGCGGGCGAGGTGGAATTTGTGGCCCGCTGCCGCGTGCAAGGCCGTGCCTCGCGCTTGCACGAACGCAGCCGCTTTGTGCGCGAAAACGGCCGCTGGTATTACGTGAACGGAGACCTCTCATGACCTTCGATGCGGTCTTGTTCGATTGCGATGGGGTGCTGGTCGACAGCGAGCCCATCACCAACCGCGTGCTGCGTGAAATGCTCATTGAACGCGGCTGGCCCATTGGCGAAGCCGAGTGCGAAGCCTTGTTCATTGGTCACACCGTCAAAACCCGCAAAGCCCTCATCGAAGCCAACACTGGCCAGCCCTTCACCGACGAGTGGCTGCACGCCTTTTACGCGCGCCGCAACGCGGCCTTGCGGCAAGAGCTTCAGGCCATCGAGGGCGCGTTGCAAGCCGTGCAAGCCGCCATGGCCCACACCCAGGGCCGCATCGCCTGCGCCTCGGGGGCCGACCGCGAGAAGATCGTCATGCAACTGGCCATGGCCGGCATGACCGATTGCTTTGGCCCCCACGTTTACAGCGGCCACGAAACCCCGCGCAGCAAACCTTACCCCGATGTGTATCTGGCTGCCGCCCAAGCCTTGGGCGTGGCCCCCGAGCGTTGTTTGGTGATCGAAGACACCCGCACTGGCGTGCAAGCTGGCTTGGCTGCTGGCGCGCAGGTGTGGGCGTATTGCGCGCCCGGCAATCGGCAAGACCTCAGTGACTTGCCCGTTGCCCGCCGCTTCACCCACATGAACGAACTGAGCGAGGCCCTGAACCCAGTGCCTTCGCCCCGCCCCTGACCCCAGCAAGAGGTGCCCATGCCCATTTTGTCCAGCCAGCTCCAAACCCGCAGCGCTGCGTTCCAAGCCAATGCCACCGCCATGCGCGCTTTGGTCGACGACCTGCAAGCCCAGCATGCCCGCGTGGCGCAAGGGGGGGGTGAGGCCGCACGCGCCAAGCACACGGCACGCGGCAAGCTGCTGCCCCGCGACCGGGTGGCGCAATTGCTCGACCCCGGTTCACCGTTTCTGGAACTCTCCCCCTTGGCCGCGCTGAACGTCTACAACAACGATGCCCCCAGCGCCGGGATCATCACCGGCATTGGCCGCGTCAATGGCGTGGAGTGCGTCATCGTGTGCAACGACGCCACCGTCAAGGGCGGCACCTATTTCCCGCTCACGGTGAAAAAACATTTGCGCGCCCAAGAAATTGCCCAGCACAACCGCATGCCTTGCATTTACTTGGTGGACTCTGGGGGCGCGAACTTGCCCAACCAAGACGAGGTCTTCCCCGACCGCGATCACTTTGGGCGCATCTTCTTCAACCAAGCCAACATGAGCGCGCAAGGCATCACGCAAATTGCCGTGGTCATGGGCAGTTGCACCGCCGGGGGCGCTTATGTGCCCGCCATGAGCGACGAAACCATCATCGTCAAGAACCAAGGCACCATCTTCCTGGGCGGCCCCCCCTTGGTGAAAGCCGCCACGGGTGAAGTGGTGAGCGCCGAAGATTTGGGCGGCGGCGATGTGCACACCCGCCTGTCGGGCGTGGCCGATCACCTCGCCGACAACGACGGCCACGCCTTGGCGCTGGCGCGTGAAGCCGTGGCCCACCTCAATGGCCGCAAGTCATGGCCCTGGCCGGTGCAAGCCCCCAAGCCCCCGCGCTTCGACGCCAGTGAGTTGCACGGCATCATTCCCGTTGATGCGCGCAAACCCTTTGATGTGCGCGAGGTCATCGCCCGCATCGTCGACGACTCCGACTTCCACGAGTTCAAGCCCCGCTTTGGCACCACGCTGGTGTGTGGCTTTGCCCACATCGAAGGCATGCCTGTGGGCATCATTGCCAACAACGGCATCTTGTTCAGCGAGTCGGCCCTCAAAGGTGCGCACTTCATCGAACTGTGTTGCCAGCGCAAAACCCCGCTGGTGTTTTTGCAAAACATCACCGGCTTCATGGTGGGGCGCAAATACGAAAACGAGGGCATTGCCCGCAACGGCGCCAAGATGGTGACCGCTGTGGCCACCGCCGCAGTCCCCAAGTTCACCGTCATCATTGGTGGCAGTTTTGGCGCGGGCAACTACGGCATGTGTGGCCGCGCCTTCAATCCCCGCTTCCTCTGGATGTGGCCCAACGCCCGCATCAGCGTCATGGGCGGCGAGCAAGCCGCCAGTGTGCTGGCCACCGTCAAGCGCGATGGCATCGAGGCCAAGGGCGGGCAGTGGAGCGCCGAGGAAGAAGCGGCTTTCAAGTCGCCCATCAAGCAGCAATACGAAGACCAAGGTCACCCCTATTACGCCACCGCCCGCTTGTGGGACGACGGCGTCATCGACCCCGCCCACACCCGACAAGTGCTGGCCCTGGGGCTCAGCGCATCCCTGAATGCACCCATCCCCGACACCCGCTTTGGCGTGTTCCGCATGTGAGGCCCTCATGACCCAACGACTCCTGATCACCCAACCCCAAGCCGGGGTGTGCCAAGTCACCCTCAACCGCCCCGACGTGCGCAACGCCTTCGACGATGCGCTGATCGCCGAGCTCACCCAGGCCTTTGCCCAGGCCAGCCAAGACGCCAGCGTGCGCGTGCTGGTGCTGGCCGCCAACGGCGCGGCCTTTTGCGCCGGCGCCGACCTGAATTGGATGCGCGCCATGGCCGACTACACCTTCGACGACAACGTCAAGGACGCCAGTGGTCTGGCCACCATGCTGCACACGCTCTACACCTGCACCAAGCCCACCATTGCCCGCGTGCAAGGCGATGTCTATGCCGGGGGCATGGGCCTGGTGTCGGCCTGCGATGTGGCCGTGAGTGTGAACACCGCGCACTACTGCTTGTCCGAGGTGAAGCTGGGCCTCATCCCCGCCACCATCAGCCCCTATGTGGTGCGCGCCATGGGTGCTCGCGCCGCCCACCGCTACGCCCTCACCGCCGAGCGCTTTGGCGCCGACGAAGCCCATCGCTTGGGTTTTGTTCACGCCATCACCAGCGAAGACCAGTTGGATGCGCAAGTGGCCGATTGGGTCAAAGCCTTTTTGTCGGCCAGCCCCCAAGCGCTGGCGCGCTGTAAGCGCTTGCTGCACGACGTGGCCCACGAAACCCTCAGCCCCGAGCTCATTCGCATGACCACCGAAGCCATTGCCGAGAGCCGCGCCAGCGACGACGGCAAAGACGGTGTGCAAGCTTTCCTCAACAAGCGCAAGCCGCACTGGCTGGGCTGAAAGGGCGTCCCCATGTTTCAAAAAATCCTGATCGCCAACCGGGGTGAAATTGCCTGCCGTGTGGCCGCCACGGCCCGCCGCATGGGCATTCGCACCGTGGCCGTGTATTCCGACGCCGACGCCCACGCCGCGCATGTGCAGGCCTGCGACGAATCGGTGCGTGTGGGCGAAGCCGCACCCGCCGACAGTTATTTGCAGGGCGAGCGCCTCATTCAGGCGGCGCGGCAAACTGGCGCACAAGCGATTCACCCCGGCTACGGGTTTTTGAGCGAGAACCCCGGTTTTGCCCAAGCCTGTGCCGACGCCGGTCTGGTGCTCATTGGCCCGCCCGCATCGGCCATGCAAGCCATGGGGCTCAAGGCCGAGTCCAAGCGCCTCATGGCGCAAGCGGGCGTGCCGCTGGTGCCGGGCTATCACGGCGAGGACCAAACCCCCTCGGTGTTGCAAGCCGAGGCCGATCGCATCGGCTACCCCGTGCTCATCAAGGCCAGTGCCGGTGGTGGGGGCAAGGGCATGCGCATCGTCGAGCGCAGTGCCGACTTCGAGGCCGCCCTGGCTTCGTGCCAGCGCGAAGGGCAAAAGAGTTTTGGCAACCCCAACGTCCTCATCGAAAAATACGTGCAACGCCCCCGGCACATCGAGATTCAGGTGTTTGCCGACACCCATGGCCAAACCTTGCACCTGTTCGAGCGCGATTGCTCGGTGCAGCGTCGCCACCAAAAGGTGCTGGAAGAAGCCCCAGCTCCTGGCCTGAGTGCTGAGTTGCGCGCGCGCATGGGTCAAGCGGCCGTGGCGGCGGCCCAGGCCGTGGGCTATGTGGGTGCGGGCACGGTGGAGTTCATCGTCGAGCAGCGCGAACAGGGCATGGACTTTTTCTTCATGGAAATGAACACCCGCTTGCAAGTCGAACACCCGGTCACCGAAGCCATCACCGGGCTGGACCTCGTGGAGTGGCAATTGCGTGTGGCCGCCGGCGAGCGCTTGCCCCTGAGCCAAGACCAGTTGCGCATTCAAGGGCATGCCATCGAGGCGCGCATTTGCGCCGAAAGCCCCGAGCGCGATTTCTTGCCTGCGATTGGCCAGTTGCAGGTGCTGCAAGTGCCCGACGCCCAGACCTTCACCCCAGCCCGGGTGCGCTGGGACAGTGGCGTGCGACAGGGCGACACCATCACCCCGCATTACGACCCCATGATCGCCAAGCTGATCGTGCACGGGCAAGACCGGGCCGAGGCCCTGCGCCTGCTGGATCAGGCCTTGGCCGAGCTCACCGTGGTGGGGGTGGACACCAACATCGATGCCTTGCGCCGCATCGCCAGCAGCCGCTCGTTTGTTCAGGCCGACCTCGACACCGCCCTCATCACGCGCGAGCACGAGGCCATCCAAGCTGCGCCGTCTGAGCCCAGCGTGCAACAAGCCATGCTCAGCGTGCTGGCGGTGCAAGCGGCCTGGGGCGCACAAGCCGCCGCCCAAGACCCCGACATCTGGGGCCGTGCCCACCACTGGCAAGCCTGGGGGGTGCGCACCCACACGCAAGCATTCGCGCTGCCCAGCCAGACGCCTTGGTCTTGGCAAGTCACTTCACACGGTCAGGGCCGCTGCCAAGTGGCGCGGGCCTCGGCGGAGGCAGACGCCGCCGACCCCATCGACCTCAAGGCTTGGCCGCAAGGCCCCAGCTGGCTGGTGCAAGCGGGCGAGCAGCGTTGGCTGGCGCGTGTGCACCCCGTGGGCCCCAGCGCCGATGCCGGTCAAGCCCAGACCTGGCAGGTGCAACTGCCCCAAACCACGGTGCGCTTGCAGGCCTTGCCCACGTGGCAAGCCGAGGCGTCTGGCCCAGCCAGTGCCGGTGGTTTGAATTCACCCATGCCCGGCAAGGTGGTGTCGTTTGCGGTGCAAGTGGGTCAGGCCGTTCAGGCGGGCCAAGCGGTGGCGGTGGTGGAGGCCATGAAGATGGAGCACACCTTGCACGCCCCGCACGATGGCACCGTGGAAGAGTTGTTCTTTGAACCTGGCGATTTGGTGGGTGAGGGGCAACCCTTGCTGAAACTCACCGCAACTTGAGGCACAGTTTGGGGGTTGTGGATCGGGCAGGCGGTCTGCCCGACATCCGATGACTCAGGGAGCCCCTTCATGAAATTCGAAACCCAGGCGGTGCACGCCGGTTACACCCCCGACCCCACCACCAAAGCCATGGCGGTGCCCATCTACCAAACGGTGGCCTACGCCTTCGACAGCGCCCAGCATGGGGCAGACCTGTTTGACCTCAAGGTGCCGGGCAACATCTACACCCGCATCATGAACCCCACGCAAAACGTGCTGGAAACGCGGGTGGCCGCCCTCGAAGGGGGCGTGGCCGCGCTGGCGCTGGCTTCGGGCCAAGCCGCCATCACCTACGCCATTCAAACCATTGCCGAGGCGGGCGACAACATCGTGTCGGCCAGCGCCCTGTATGGCGGCACCTACAACCTGTTTGCCCACACCTTGCCCCAATACGGCATCGAAGTGCGTTTTGCCGATGCACGCAATCCGCAAAGCTTTGCGCCGCTCATCGACGCCAAAACCAAAGCCGTCTATGTGGAGTCGATTGGCAACCCCTTGGGCAACGTCACCGACATCGCCGCCATTGCCCAAGTCGCCCATGCCGCTGGCGTGCCCCTGATCGTGGACAACACGGTGCCCAGCCCCTACCTGTGCCGCCCCTTCGAGCATGGCGCCGACATCGTGGTGCATTCCATGACCAAATACATTGGCGGGCAGGGCAACAGCATTGGCGGTTGCATCGTCGACTCGGGCAAGTTCCCGTGGGCCGAGCACAAGGCGCGCTTCAAGCGCCTGAATGAACCCGATGTGAGCTACCACGGCGTGGTCTACACCGAAGCCCTGGGCCCTGCGGCCTACATTGGGCGCGCCCGCGTGGTGCCCTTGCGCAACATGGGTGCGGCCATTTCGCCCATGAACGCCTGGCTCATTCTTCAGGGCCTCGAAACCTTGCCCTTGCGCATGGACCGCATTTGCGACAACACCTTGGCCGTGGCTCAATACCTCAAGGCCCACCCCAAGGTGAAGTGGGTGGATTACGCCGGTTTGCCCGATCACCCCGACCATGCCGTGGCCCAACGCCTCATGGGTGGCCGCGCTTCGGGCTTGCTCACCTTTGGTGTCGAAGGTGGCCGTGCGGGCGGCGAGCGCTTCCTCGATGCGCTGCAACTGTTCACCCGCTTGGTCAACATCGGGGACACCAAGTCCTTGGCCACGCACCCGGCCTCCACCACCCACCGCCAGCTCAACCCCGAAGAGCTGGCCAAGGCGGGCGTCAAAGCCGAGACGGTTCGCTTGTGCGTGGGCATCGAGCACATCGACGACCTCAAGGCCGACCTCGACCAAGCCCTGGCCCAAGCCTAAGGCGCGCCACTGTCCCCCGCTTGCCCGGCGGCGGGGGGCAGCTGGTCAATAATTCCGGCTTCAAGCACAAGGAGTCGTTTCATGGCCATGCCCAAAGCCGTTCAGTTGATTGATGTGGGACCCCGCGACGGTCTGCAAAACGAAAAACAAACCATTCCCGCGTCGGTCAAGATCGAACTCATTCATCGCTTGCAAGCCGCGGGCCTCAAACAAATCGAATCCACCTCGTTTGTGTCGCCCAAGTGGGTGCCCCAAATGGCCGACAACGCCGAAGTCATGGCGGGCATTCAACGCCGCCCCGACGTGCGCTACTCGGTGCTCACCCCCAACCTCAAAGGCTATGAAGCCGCTGCCCTGTCCAAGCCCGACGACATCGTGGTCTTTGGTGCGGCCAGCGAAGCCTTCAGCCAGAAAAACATCAACTGCTCCATGGCCGAAAGCATTGCCCGCTTCGAGCCCGTGGTGCGCGCCGCCCTCGACGCTGGCATTGGCGTGCGTGGGGCCATTTCGGTGGCCATGGGTTGCCCCTACGAAGGGGCGGTGCCCGCTGCCAACGTGGAAGCCATGTGCCGCATGATGAAAGACATTGGTGTGCCCTTGGTGGTGGTGTGCGACACCATTGGTGTGGGCACCCCCAACGTCACCGAAGCCGCCATGGAAGCCGCCTTCAAACACTACGACATCGACCACGTGGCGGGCCACTTCCACGACACCTATGGCTTGGCACTGGCCAACACCCTGGCGAGCTTGCAAATGGGCATCTACCAATACGACGCCGCAGTGGGCGGCCTGGGTGGCTGCCCCTACGCCAAAGGCGCCACCGGTAACGTGGCCACCGAAGACGTGGTGTTCATGCTGCATGGCATGGGCATCGAAACCGGCATCGACCTCGACCAACTCGTGGACGCCGCCCAGTTCATCAGCGAGGCCCTGGGTCGCCCCTTGGCCTCGCGCGTGGGCCGTGCCGTTTTGAACAAGCGCGCCGGATGAACTCGCCACGACGACAGGCACTGGTGCAGCGCTGGCAGCAGGTGCAAGCCATGCAAGGCGAGGGCTACCCGCCGTCGCCCTGCCTGTCGGTGTGCGTCATGAACCCCCAAACCGGTTGGTGCGAGGGCTGCTTGCGCAAGCTCGACGAAATCGCGGTTTGGGGCGGTGCGCCCCTGGCCCAGCAGCACGCCATTTGGCAGCGCATTGGCGAGCGGCTGAATCAAGAAACCCAGCCCTGACGGGCGCAAGCGGAGCCTTCCCATGCGGCACCTCGACTTTCATTTCGATGTCATCAGCCCCTATGCCTACTTGGCGTTTCACGCCTTGCCTCAGGCCTTGCAAGGCCACTCCGTCACGGTGACCTACCGGCCTTTGGTGCTGGGTGCGGTGTTGCAGCAACTGGGCCAGCTGGGCCCGGCCGAAATTCCAGGCAAGCGCGACTGGACCTACCAGCACGTGCTGTGGCTGGCGCGCGAGCGCGGCTTGCCCATGAAGATGCCCTCGGCTCACCCCTTCAACTCGCTGGCTTTGTTGCGCCTCGGGGCGGCCTGCGACCCCAATGGCACGCCCAATCGCCACGTGGTGGGGCGCCTGTTCGATCACGTGTGGACCACGGGTGAAGACGCCGCCAGCCCCGAGCGCCTGGCCCAGCTCAGCGCCGAATTGAAACCGGTGCGCGATCCCCAATCCGACGAAGTCAAGCAATCGGTGCGCGCCCACACCGAAGCCGCGTTGCAAGCCGGGGTGTTTGGCACCCCCACCGTGGTGGTCGACGGCCACCGGTTCTGGGGCGATGACGCCTTGCCCCTGCTCAGCGCCTACCTCAACGGCGACCCCTGGTTCACCCAGCCAGAATGGCTGTCTGCGGGCGATGTGCCTTGGGGCATTCGTCGAAAGCCCTCAAATTGAGCAAAGCCACTTAGGGGTATTCCCGAGTTTGGTGCATCCATGGCCCGAACTTTCAGAATGGCGTAAGTAAACCCTTCGACAGTCACACCGTCCATCACTGCCCTCGGGCCGTGGTGGTGACTGATCCGGGCTCCTTGAGAGCTTTCAAATCAACCAACCTTCGAGGGGATTTCAATATGCAAGACAAAAGTCAAGCGTACTGGAAAGCCACATTGAGCCTGCTGACCAACATCTTGATTGTTTGGTTTCTGTGCTCTTATGGCGCCGGTATTATTTTTGCGGATGCGCTCAACAGCATCAAGCTGGGCGGTTACCCGCTGGGCTTCTGGTTTGCCCAGCAAGGGTCCATCTACATCTTCATCGTGTTGATCTTCTACTATGCCAAGCGCATGAACGAGATCGATCGCGAGTTTGATGTGCACGAAGAATAAGGAGCGTTTCCATGAGTCTTCAAGCAACCATTTACCTCGTCGTGGGTTTGAGCTTCGCGCTCTACATCGGTATCGCCATTTGGGCGCGTGCCGGTTCCACCAGTGAGTTCTACGCCGCAGGCGGCCAGGTCAACCCCGTCATGAACGGTATGGCCACGGCTGCTGACTGGATGTCGGCCGCTTCCTTCATCTCCATGGCTGGCCTGATCGCCAACATGGGTTACGGCGGCGCCCTCTTCCTGATGGGCTGGACGGGTGGCTACGTGCTGCTGGCCATGTTGCTGGCACCGTATCTGCGCAAGTTCGGCAAGTTCACCGTGCCCCAGTTCATTGGCGATCGCTTCTACTCGCAATCTGCCCGCACTGTGGCCGTGATCTGCTTGCTGGTCGCATCGCTCACCTACATCATTGGTCAGATGACCGGTGTGGGCGTGGCGTTCTCGCGCTTCTTGGGCGTGTCTAGCCAAACCGGTATTTATGTCGGTATGGGCATTGTGTTCATGTACGCCGTGTTCGGCGGCATGAAGGGCATCACCTACACCCAGGTGGCCCAATACATCGTGCTGATCCTGGCTTACACCGTGCCTGCCGTGTTCATCTCCTTGAACCTCACCGGCATCGCCTTGCCCCAGTTGGGCTTGGGTGGCAACTTCCACGACGGCGCCTTGTTGGCCAAACTCGACCAAGTCGTGACCGACCTGGGCTTCAACCAATACACCACTTCATTGCCGGGTAGCAAACTCAACATGTTTGTCTACACCATCTCGCTGATGATTGGTACCGCTGGCTTGCCCCACGTGATCATGCGATTCTTTACGGTGCCCTCTGTGAAAGACGCACGTTCTTCCGCAGGCTGGGCCCTGGTGTTCATCGCCATCCTCTACACCACCGCACCCGCTGTGGCTGCCATGGCCAAACTGAACCTGCACGCCACGGTGAACACCGCTGTGAAAGGTTCTGGCGACCTGTTTGCTGCTGAGTCCAGCATCAAATACGACGAGCGTCCTGACTGGATGAAGCGTTGGGAAGCCACTGGCTTGTTGAAGTTCCAGGACAAAAACGGCGACGGCCGCATCCAGTACTACAACGACAAGACCAAGAGCGACGCCGTGAAAGCCAAGGCTGACGCCGCCGGCTGGAAAGGCAACGAACTGACGGTGAACGCTGACATCATCGTGTTGGCCAACCCCGAAATCGCGTTGTTGCCCAACTGGGTGATCGCATTGGTGGCTGCTGGTGGCTTGGCTGCTGCACTCTCCACTGCTGCTGGTTTGCTCATGGCCATTTCTTCGGCCGTGTCCCACGACTTGATCAAGGGCGTGTTCAACCCCGAGATCAGCGAGCAAGGCGAACTGTTGGCCGGTAAGGTCTCCATGGCCATCGCCATTGTGGTGGCTGGCTACCTGGGCTTGAATCCTCCCGGATTCGCAGCAGGTACCGTGGCTTTGGCCTTCGGTATTGCCGCTTCTTCGCTGTTCCCCGCCATCATGATGGGCATCTTCTCCAAGAAGATGAACAAAGAAGGCGCCATGGCTGGCATGTTGGCAGGTCTGTTTGTGACCCTGTTCTACGTGTTCGCACACAAGGGCATCTTCTTCATCAAGGGCACGGGCTACCTCGACCTGATCGGCGGCGCCAACAGCTTCTATGGCATCACGCCTGAAGCCTTCGGTGCAATCGGCGCTTTGGTGAACTTCATCGTG
>JAYPFZ010000023.1:26995-28089 GCA_038126555.1 Betaproteobacteria bacterium | reverse complement strand
CCCAAGGGCGGCTTGTTGAGCCGGATCTTCAGCAGGAAATGAGCATGTCTTTTCTCTCTTTCATTCTTGGGGAAAAAAAGAAATCGGCCTCGGTGGCCAAAGAGCGCTTGCAAATCATCTTGGCTCACGAGCGCTCGGGCCGCAATGCCAGTGCCCCCGATTACCTGCCCGACTTGCAGCGCGATTTGGTGGCGGTCATTTCCAAATACGTGAACGTCAACCCCGGTGACATTCAAGTCAACCTCGAACGGGCTGACAACCTCGACGTGTTGGAAGTGAAGATCGAATTGCCTGAATTGCGCTGAACGCGCCAGGCTTCACTTGGCTGAGGGCGCCATGCCCCCAGTGACCAAGCCCAAGGAGTTTTCCAAAGCCACCGAACCGGCTGTCTCCAGTTCGTTACGGGGCTCCCCCCCACAGGCCTTGGCCACCTCGTTGGCGTCGACATGATCGGCCACCGACAGGCCAATGTTGGTGGCCAGCACGGGAAACACCGCCAAGGGGCCCAAGAACACCACCGCAGCCCCACTGCCCACCGATTTGACGTTTTTCACGTCTTGGTGGATCCACACTTGGTTGCGCAGTTGCTTGCAGGCCTGAGATTGGTATTCGGGCCGGGAATGGTCGAGCCCGGCCAGCGTTTTTTGACTTTGGCTGGCGCAGCCGCTCAGTAAAAAAGTGCTTAGAACAAGCACTTGTGAAAACAACTTCATTTGAGGACTGTAAAACACTCTGGTCCGCTTGACAATCCCCTCCCGGGGGCCAGCTGTCCAAGCGCCCTGAGCGCTGTCATCGCCCTTTCATGTTTACGCCCAGATAATCACCCCATGACTGCTTCCAACCGCTCTGCTGTGCCCATCACCGTGGTGGGCACCGGCTATGTGGGCTTGTCTCTGTCGGTGTTGTTGTCCAAACAGCACCCCGTGACCGCCCTGGACATTGACCCTCACCGCGTGGCCCTGCTGAATGCGCGTCAATCCCCCATTCACGACCCCTTGATCCAGCGCAGCCTGGCTCAGGATGACTTGAATTTGCAGGCCACGCTCGATGCCGGTGACGCCTACCGACAGGCTGTATTCGTGATTGTGGCGGCA
>JAYPFZ010000023.1:0-26985 GCA_038126555.1 Betaproteobacteria bacterium | reverse complement strand
GGCGCGGACTTTGTCATTGTCGCCACGCCCACCGATTACGACCCGGTGAGCAACCGCTTCAACACCCAAAGCGTGGACGACGTGGTGGCCGCGGCTTTGGTGCAAGCGCCCCAAGCCTGGGTGGTCATCAAGTCCACCGTACCTGTGGGCTACACCGAGCAATTGCGTCAACGCCACGGCACCGACCGCATTTTGTTCTCACCCGAGTTTTTGCGCGAAGGCAAGGCATTGCTCGACAACTTGCAGCCCTCGCGCATCATCGTGAGCCCAGCTTGCGACGCAGCGCAAAGCTTCGCGCAATTGCTGGCTCAGGCGAGTGAGCGGGCCGATGTGCCCATCCTCACCATGCCCTGCACCGAGGCCGAGGCCGTCAAACTGTTCTCCAACACCTACCTGGCCATGCGGGTGGCTTTTTTCAACGAACTCGACTCTTATGCCGCAGCGCATGGCCTCAACACCCGCGACATCATTGGTGGCGTGAGTCTGGACCCGCGCATTGGCTCCCACTACAACAACCCCAGCTTTGGCTATGGGGGGTATTGCCTGCCCAAGGACACCAAGCAGTTGTTGGCCAATTACCGCGATGTGCCTCAAAACCTGATCCAAGCCATTGTGGAGGCCAACACCACGCGCAAGGACTTCATTGCCGATGAGGTTTTGGCGCGCCGCCCACAACGCGTGGGGGTGTATCGCTTGATCATGAAAGAAGGCTCAGACAACTTCAGAGAGTCGAGCATTCAGGGCGTCATGAAGCGCATCAAGGCCAAGGGCGTTGAGGTGGTGTTGTACGAGCCAGCTTGGCCCGAGGACCATTTCTTCCACTCCCGCGTGGAACGCGACCTGACCCGATTCAAGGCCGATGTGGATGTGATTTTGGCCAATCGCCACAGCCCCGAGCTCGAGGACGTGACCCACAAGGTCTACACGCGCGACCTGTTTGGCCAGGACTGAGCCTCGCGCTCAAACCGCGCGAGCGGCCAAGACATACAAGCTGACGCTGACCGCAAAGCCCACCAACCACACCAAGGAGCGCAAGCTGGCGCGGTCGGTGACGTAGCACGCGATGTAGGCCACACGGGCCAACACAAACGCCAGGGCAAGCCCTTGCAACAGGGCGACATCAACCTGGGCCATCCACGCCAGTGCCACGCCCACCGCATACAAGGGAAAGGCCTCCAGGCTGTTGGCCTGCGCCGCATTGGCCAGGGCACGACGCCCAGTCTGGGCGGCCATCCACTCGCGCGGATGGTGGTTGTCATAACTGCGTGCGCCCCATTTGGCCAGGCCTGCACACACCACCGGCAACAAGCCGGCCACTAAAACGCTTGAGATCACCCAGTTCATGTTGATTTCCTAGATCGTTGAGATGTCCAACACCACTTGCCCGGCCACTTGGCCCGACTCCACCCGCTGGTGCGCCAGCGCGCAAGCCGCCAAGGGGTAACGCTCGGCCACTTCCACCTGCAAGGTTTGCTCGCGCAAGACCCGCTGGGCTTGTTCAAGGCCCCAGGCACGATCCTCGGGCAGGAGGTCATAAACCAGAAAAAACTTCAGGCCATACGACGAAAACAACAAGGGCCGGAAGGTGAGGCTCATTTCACCGGGTTGGTTGCTGCCATAGCCAATCAGCTGACCATGGGGCTTGAGCACCCCGGGCTCCATCCAGCGCACCGTGGAGGAAAAGTCCATGTCAATGATGACATCCACCCCTTCACCCTTCGAGAAGGCACGAACCGCCTCAGCCACCGAATCGGTCTTGTAGTTCACGCAGGCCTGAACCCCCGCTTGCTGGGCCATTTCTGCACGGCGCGCAGACCCCACGGTGCCGATGACCTGTGCCCCCGCCTGCACGCACAACTGGGCCACCAAATGCCCCACCGAGGTGCCAGCGCCAATCACCAAGACCCGCTGTCCGGGCTGCAGCTTGGCCAGACGCAGGGCTTGCAAAGCCGTGAGCACGGGAATGCCCACGCAAGCCGCCACCGCAAAATCGGTTGCCGGATCCATGGCCACGGCTTGTGCCGAGGGGACCACGATGAACTCGGCCGCTGTGCCCAAGGGACGCTGCCACTGGCCATTCCAAATCCAAACCGATTGCCCCACGCGATCGCCCGCAACCCCTTCACCCACGGCGTCGATGACG
This sequence comes from Betaproteobacteria bacterium, assembly GCA_038126555.1. Taxonomy (GTDB): domain Bacteria; phylum Pseudomonadota; class Gammaproteobacteria; order Burkholderiales; family Burkholderiaceae_C; genus Limnohabitans. Next base: position 24,842 of record JAYPFZ010000023.1, on the reverse strand, counting down.
CCAGCGCCATCGCTGTGGGGAACGATGCGCGCGGCAGACAGTGGACGTGACTGGCGCGACTTCACATCCGAGGGGTTGACCCCCGAGGTGACCAAGCGAACCCGCACCTCGCCAGGCCCAGGCTCTGGCGTGGGCAACTCGCCCACCACCAAAACCGAGTCGGCCGGTCCATTGCGCTCATACCAAACGGCTTTCATGGTGACTCCTTGTTGTCGGTCGCATTCTCCCGAATCTCAGGCCTTGGGCACGAAAGCCCTTGAATCCGTGAGTCCACCAAGTGACCGCTCAACGCCCCTTGAGCCTTGCCCCCTGGCTCGACCCGTCGCACACTGGAGGCCCTTGGATTGAAACCCTGAAATTGCATCATGACGAAAAAAGCCTACTGGATCAGCACCTATCACGAGATTCACAATGCCGACGCCCTGGCCGCCTACGCCAAGCTGGCGGGCCCCGCCCTGACCGCCGCCGGCGCCCATTTCTTGGCACGCGGTGTCCCGGCCGCGGTGAAGGAGCACGGCAAGATGATGCGCACCGTGCTGATTGAATTCCCCAGTGTGGATGCCGCCCTGGCCGCTTATGCCAGCCCCGCTTATCAGGAAGCCGTGGCCTGCTTGGCCAACAACGCCGTGGTTCGCGACATGCGCATCATCGAAGGCGAATAAACCCAGACCGACGACTCAAGGGGTCGGCATGCCCTCCACCATCACCAACTGACCGGTGGAATTGGCCTGCCGATGCCCAATGATGGCTTGGTAAGCCGCGCTGTGATACCAAGCCTCGGCCTGCGCTCGGCTGGGAAACACCAAGACCACGTGGCGCTGCCCCAGGCCTGAGCCCTCCAACACCTGCGCATCCCCCCCACGCACCAGGTAACGGCCGCCAAAATCGGCAATGGTTTGCGGCACCGCGGCTGAATACTGGGCATAGCCGTCTGGATTGGTCACGGTGATGTGACCCACCACATAAGTTGGATTCATGTTGACTCCCATGGATGAATCGCCGGGTTTATCACGCCCCAAGCCGCTGGCGCAGCCACCCGTCAGACGCTTACCCAACATTTCAGGGTAAACCCTAGGGTTATTGATCCATCGCAAGGCAGGGATCTAGGGTTTACCCTAGACTCTAGGCCTGTTGATCATCACAAGTGAGTACACATCATGAAAGCAACCCTCTCTAACCCCTCTCTTTTCACCGCAACGACCTCACAAGGGTTTGGCCATTCCGTGCTTGCTGCCTTGAAATCTTTCGGCGTTCGCCTGCTGGCCGCCATGCAAGATTCCCGCCGTCGCATGGCTGCTGCCGAGCGCGACCGCCAAATGTGGAACATCGCCAAGGGCGACCACCGCATCATGGCTGAACTGCAAAGCGCCATGACCCGCGCGCAAATCAACCGCTGATTCGTTTTTCTTTCAGCCCGCTCACCCCACTTCGCCCTCGGGCCAGTGGGGTTTGTTGTTTCTGGGGCTCAAACCGGCGCGGCGACACTCAAACCTTGCACCTGGTGGCGGGCGATGAGGTCGGCCACCAAGCCACTGCGAATGGCATGTTGCGAAAAGCGCTGCAAAAACTCAGCCGCCTGCGCGTGGCGCCGATGCGTGCCAATGGCCTGCTGAATGGCGGTGAAGCGGCCTTCCACAATCCGGGTGCCCGGGATCTCTTGCACATCTTTGAGCAAGGCAGGCTTCAAGCAAGCCAAGGCCTCCAGTCGCTCATCGACAAAGGCCGCCTTGGCACCATCAAAGCCTTGGCGGTGCACCAAAGTGGCGTGTTGAATGTTGCGCACCAACCAAAGGTCATAGGCCGTTCGCTCGGACACCGCCACGCGAACCCCTGCCTGATCCAGCTCATGGGCGTGTTGAAAACGCGAATCGGCCCAAACCAAATAGGTGGCTTCGATCTCCACATAAGCCGATGAGAAGGCGATGTGCTGGGCGCGCTGGGGCTCGGCCCCAATGAGCCCGATGTCCCACACGTTGTCCACCGCCGCATCGGCCAAGGGGCCTGGGGACTCAAACGGCACCAACTGCAGCCCCACCCCCAAGTGATCGGCAATGGTTTTGGCCATGTCGGGGGCGACGCCCACCGGGGCTCCCTCAGCGGTGCGGCCAGTGACCAACAAGAAATTGCTCAGGTTGATGCCGGCACGCAATACCCCTTGCGGAGCGAGTTGTTGCCGGACTTCGGGGGAAAAGCTCAGATCGGGAGTAGCCATGATGTCGTGGGTGACAGTGAAATTAAGACAAGCCGCATGTGAATCGCTAGCATCCAACGCTTCTGTTCATGCTTTTGCGATTGTCACCATGTCTGCACCTGCTTCCGTGTCCCCCAGTTGGCAAACCCTGCACCAAATGGTGCGCAAAGCCCAGCAAAAACTCAACCTCGATGCGTGGGACTACATCTTGGGCGGCACCGAAACCGAAACCACCCTCAAGCGCAACCGCATGGCCTTGGACACGGTGGCCTTCCGACCCCGCGTGTTGCGCGATGTGAGCCATGCGAGTGCTCGAAGCGTTGCCCTGGGCACCGAATTGCGATTGCCCGTGTGCTTGGCGCCCGTGGGCAGCTTGGAGTTGTTTGCCGAAGGTGCCGCTGTGCCCAGCGCCCTGGCGGCCCACGCCTTTGGTTGTCTCACCATGCTCAGCTCGGTGTGCCAGCCCGGCATTGAAGCCCTGGCCCAAGCCGCTCCCGAGGCGAAACGGTGGTTCCAGTTGTATGTGCACGGCGACCCGGCCTGGGTGGACGACATGGCCGATCGCAGCCAAGCCGCTGGCTATCAGGGCTTGATGCTCACCGTGGACTCGGCGGTCTACACCCGCCGGGAACGCGACATCGCCAAGGGCAATGCACGGCGGGTGTCGGTCCCGGGACGCGAGCACCAAGCCCGCCTCACCTGGCAAGACGTGGACCGACTCAAGCGTCGGTTGCGCATCCCCATTGGGCTCAAAGGCATCATGACCGCGGAAGATGCGCAAATGGCGCTCGACCACGGCGTGGATGTGATTTACGTCTCCAACCATGGGGGGCGTCAACTCGACCACGGCATGGGCAGCTTGCATGCCCTGCCCGAAATCACGGCGGTGGTGAAAGGCCGTGTGCCCGTGTGGATCGACGGCGGCTTTTACCGGGGCACCGACATCGTCAAGGCCAAGTTGCTGGGCGCCGACGTCATTGGCCTGGGTCGCATGCAGTGCTGGGCCCTGGCGGCAGGCGGCCAAGCTGGGGTGGAACGCATGCTCGAACTGCTGGAAGCCGAAGTGCTGCAATGCATGAGCTTGCTGGGCATCTCGGATTGGTCGCAAGCCGACCCGGCCCTGGTGCAAGCCGCACCGCTGGCCGCCATGCCCGATGTGCTGAGCGCCTTCCCCCTGATGGACGAGGCCTCACGCGACTGGTATGCCTGAGCCATCCGCCTAGGCTTGCAGCTAACGCCCCTGAACCGCCCGCCACACCTTTTCTGGCGTGAAAGGCATGTCCATGGCATTCACCCCATGGGGGCGCAACGCGCTCATCACCGCATTGGCCAAGGCAGGCAAGGACCCGGTACACCCCGACTCCCCCACACCCTTGGAGCCCAACAGGTTCAGCGTGGTGGGCACCTCGATGGTCTCGTTGACGATGCGCTGCACATCGCCCAATCGCGGCAAGGCGTAGTCCATGAAGGAACCGGTGAGCAACTGACCCGACTCGTCGTAAACCACTTGCTCGCAAAATGCCTGGCCCCAGCCTTGCACCACACCGCCGTGCACCTGGCCTTGCACCAACTGGGGAGAAATCACCTTGCCCAAATCGTCGATGGCCACATACTGAATGAGTTCGGTGGTGCCGGTCTCGGGGTCAATTTCGACCTCGGCCACATGACAGCCGTTGGGGTAAGTCACGCCCGAGGTGGCCTCGCCCACCAAGTCCCACTGGCTGCGCTGATCGACGGGGGTTTGGTCGATGCAATCCGTCAGGCTCAAGCGGCGATCGCCCGCCTGCCAAGCCCCTTGTGACCAGCTCACTTCAGCCACACCCAGGAGCGACGCTGCGTGGCTGGCCAACACCTCGGGAATGCGCTGACACAGGTTGGCAATCGCACTGCCTGCGCCATACAAGGACCGGGACCCTCCCGTGCCATTGCCCACCAATTGCTCAGCAGGGTCACTGGCCCGGTAGTTCACCCGTTCGGGCGGCCAGCCCAGGTGGGTGGCGATGATTTGCGCAAACGAGGTTTCGTGCCCCTGCCCCGAGGGGCCAGTCACGCCAAAGAGGGTCAAGCGCCCATCGGCACCAAAACGGGCACGCACCTGATCTTTGGGTGCGCCACCCGCGCCCGAAGACTCCAAAAAAGTAGACAAGCCCAAGCCCCGCAAGCGCCCACGCTGGGCGGCCGCTTGCCGGCGCTGCTCGAACCCGGCGTGGTCGGCGACTTGCAAGGCCCGATTCATCAGCCGCTCGCTTTCGCAGCGGTCATACACCGTGCCCAACGCGGTTTTGTAGGGGAAGGCCTCGGGGGCGATGAAGTTCTGGCGTCGCAAAGCCACCGGGTCAAAACCATGCTCGTGGGCGGCGAAATCCACCAAGCGCTCGATGGCGTAGGCAATGTCCGGTCGCCCTGCCCCACGATACGCCGACATGGGCGTGGTGTTGGTGTAGACCATGCGCGACTGCATGCACAAGGCCCCCACGTCGTAAACCCCACCCATGGTGATGGACAGGTTGCGGGTGCCAATGAAGGTGCTCATCATGGCGTTGTAAGCCCCCACCTCCACCCAGTCGGTGAAACGAATGGCCAGCATGCGACCCGAGCGGTCGAGGGCAATTTCCCCCTCCAGGCTCAGGGCACGGCCATGCCAATCGCTCAAGAACGATTCGCTGCGAGACCCCACCCACGCCACCGGTTTGCCCAATCGGCGTGAGGCGAAGATGACACCCGCGTGTTCGCTGTAGGCCCCAGAGCGCAGGCCAAAGGAGCCGCCCACATCGTGGTTTTCCAAGCGCAGTTGCTCGGCGGGCAAACCCGTGAGCGCCGTGAGAAAGCCCTTGAGCCCGTTGATGCCCTGGCTGGGGGAATACACCGTGGTCACGCCCGTGGCCGCATCGTGGCGGGCCACCACCGCACGAGGCTCCATGGGCACGCCCATGAGGCGTTGGCTGTTCACCGTGAGGCGGCTCACCAGCGGGGCTTGATCGAACACCGCTTGAACCGCTGCCGCATCGCCGACCGCGAAATGTGCCGACAGGTTGTTGGGGGCTTGTGCGTGCAAGACGGGCGCACCAGGCTGCACGGCCGCGCGCGGATCAACCACCGCCTCAAGGGGTTCGTAGTCGACCATCACCAACTCAGCGGCGTCTTGCGCTTGCCAAGGCGTATCGGCCACCACAAACACAATGGGCTGACCCACAAAATGAACCGCCTCGCGAGCCAAGGCCGGCATGCGCACCACGCGCTGGTCGGAGCCGTCTTGGTTTTTCACGGTGTAGGGTGTGGGAATGCCTTGCACGCCCGCGGCGTCCAAGTCTTGGGCGGTGATCACCCAGTGCACGCCCGGCGCTTGCGCCGCTTGGCTGATGTCCACTGCACGCAATCGGGCATGGGCATGGACAGATCGCACCACGGCCAGGTGCAAGGCATCGGGGGTCACGTGATCGCTGGTGAAAGCCCCGGTGCCGCTCACCAATCGGGCGTCTTCTTTGCGCGCGGGCTGGGCAAGGTTCACGGTGGTGCTCATGCCTGGCCCTCCCCCAGGGTCTGGGCGGCCTGCTCGACGGCCTTGGCGATGTTCAGGTAGCCCGTGCAGCGGCACAGGTTGCCTTCCAGGCCTTCCACGATTTGTTCGCGCGTGGGGCGCGGGCAAGCCTGCAGCAAACCGACGGTGGCCATGACCATGCCCGGGGTGCAAAACCCGCATTGCAGCGCGTGGCACTGTGAAAACGCCTCTTGCACCGGATGGGGCTGGCCTTGCGGACCCGCCAAACCTTCGATGGTCGTGACCTCGGCATCTTGTGCTTGCACGGCCAACACGGTGCAAGCCTTCACATTGCGACCATTCATCAACACCGTGCAACAGCCGCATTGGGTGGTGTCGCAGCCCACGTGCGTGCCCGTGAGGCCCAGGTGCTGGCGCAGCACATCGACCAGCAAGGTTCGTTCATCGAGGTCCAGCCGAATGGGCTGACCGTTCACGCGCAGATTCAAAGTTTGCATGACCAAGCGACTCAAAAACAGTGACACACAGGCCTCTGGGCCAAGGGCAACCAGGGGCACGACAGCAAATGACTTTAACGATTTCGAATGCCCATCGTCTGTCACGGCCGATCACCGAGCCTGGCTTCTGTCACTTAGGTGCATGCCTTGCCCTTTCGGTGACGACAGCCTAAAGGGATCGCGCTTATGCTCATGTCGACGGCTTGGCAAGGGGCCAGGCCCATCGACACCCAAAGGAACCAAGATGAACAAAGAGCTGTATGAGCAAGGCCTGAAGACCCGCCGCGAGGTGTTGGGCGCCGCTTATGTTGACAACGCCATTCAAAACGCCGACGACTTCAACCGCCCCTTGCAAGACTTCGTCACCGAATACTGCTGGAACGAGGTCTGGAACCGCCCCGGCCTGGATCGCAAATCGCGCAGCATGATCAACCTGGCCATGCTCACCGCCCTGAACCGTGGCCACGAGTTCAAGCTGCACGTTCGCGGCGCCATCAACAACGGCCTCACCAAAGACGAAATCAAAGAAATCCTGATGCAAACCGCCATTTACTGTGGCGTCCCTGCTGCCATTGAGGCGTTTCGCAACGCCAAAGAGGTGTTCAAGGAAATGGGCATCTGATGACCATGCGCATCGCGTTTGTGGGGCTGGGCCAAATGGGCGTGCCCATGGTGCAGCGCCTCTTGCAAGCCGGCCTGACGGTGCAAGGCGTGGACCTGAACCCGAAGGCCCACGCGGCCTTTGAAGGCCAAGCCAACTACCAGGCCCACACCCATGTGGCCGAAGCGGTCGCTCAGGCCGACGGCGTGATCCTCATGCTGCCCGACAGCCGCGTGGTCGATGCCGTGCTGTGGACGGGGCCCCGCCCGCTGAGCCCGCACCTGCGCGCCGGGCAATGGCTGATCGACATGGGCTCATCACTGCCGCAAGCCTCACAAACCAATGCCCATCGACTGCAGGCGCTGGGGGTGGAATTTCTGGATGCCCCCGTTTCAGGCGGCGTCAAGCGTGCCGTGAACGGCAGCTTGTCCATCATGGTGGGGGGCTCGGCCAGCGGCTTCGAACGCGTGCAAGGCGTGCTGGCGCATCTGGGCACCACCCTCACCCACGTGGGCGAGGTGGGTTCGGGCCATGCCGCCAAGGCCCTGAACAACTACGTCTCAGCGGCTGGCCTGCTGGCCGTGTGCGAGGCCCTCAATGCCGCCCAACGGTTTGGCATGGACCCCAAAGTGCTCAACCAAGTCTTCAATGTGTCCACGGGCAAAAACAACACCACCGAGGTGAAGGTAGAGGCCTTCATGCTCTCTGGGCGCTTCGACTCGGGGTTTGCGATGGCCCTGATGGAAAAAGATTTGCGAACCGCCTTGGGCTTCATGCAAGACGTGGGGCAGCCCACCCCCCAAGCTGGCCATTGCCTCGCCACCTGGCAAGCGGCCCTGGCCAAGTTGCCGCCTGGCGCCGACCACACGGCCCTTTTTCGCTACCTCAGCCCCCAACCGGAGTGAGTCATGGCCCTGCCCCAATGGGAATTGTTTGCCTTGCGTTATGCCACCGTGGCCCGCAAGCCTCAAGAGAATTTCATTGGGGCTGGCGCTGACCCTCACGAGACGGCTTCGCACATGGATTACTTCGTGTGGTTCGCTCGCCACGAGGGCGATGTGGTGCTGGTCGACACCGGCTTCACGGCACAAGCCGCCGCCCAGCGCAAGCGGCAATTCCTGCGCTGTCCCATGGCGTCACTGAACCAAGCGGGCATCGCCCTGACCGACATTGGCGACACCATCATCACCCACGCGCATTACGACCATGCCGGCAACATCGAGCAGTTGCCCTTCACGCGCTTTCACCTGCAAGCGCGCGAAATGCAATACGCCACCGGCCCCGAAATGCGTCACCCCTTCATGCGACACGCCTACGACGTCGAGGATGTGTGCGGCTTGGTCCGGGCCAATCATCAAGAACGGGTGGTCTTTGCCGATGGGGATGCAGAAATCCGACCCGGCATCACGGTGCACTGGGTGGGCGGCCACACCCAAGGGTTGCAAATTGTGCGGGTGCACACCCGCAATGGCTGGATGGTGCTGGCCTCCGATGCGGCCCACTACCTGGAAAACCTGCACCGGCGAGCCCCCTTCCCCATCGTTTACCACGTGGGTGACATGATGCGCGGCTTCGACCGGGTGCTGTCTCTGGCCGAAAGCCGAGAGCACATCATCCCAGGGCATGACCCGATCACCAGCAGCAGCTTCAAGCGCGTGGGCCCCGAAGGCCTGGACCTCTTCGATTTGACCGTGCGAATCTGAGCCCGGTTGGCGCGCTCAGATCAGCAGGAGGAAGCCGTTGAGGGTGGCCAGCGCACCGGCCAAGCCCAAAGCGCCTGAGGCCCAGAAAAACAAGCGTCGATCGGTGATGAGTGTGATGGACATCAACACGATGGCGATTTGCAGCAAGGCTTCGGCCGCATCAAACCAAGGGTCGCGCGTCAAGGCCACATCACGTGCTTGCTCGTGGGCGCGGGCTTTGGCCATGAGCTCTTTTTTACCTTCACCGGTTTCCGGCTCCGATTCATAGCGGGCCACGGTGGCCCGATGCGCGCGCAACTTGTCTTCCAGCGCTTGGCGAACGGGGGCGCTCAGCTGGGGCGACTTCAGTTGCAAATCGAGGTCATCGGCCGCCAATTTGTAGGCGGTTTGCCGAATGTTTTTGGCTTGGTAGAAATTGAACGCGTTGGCCGCGAGGATGTTCTCCATCGTGGCCTCTTTGGCGGCGTTGCTGCCGCCCAAGCTGGCCACGGCCAAGACCAAGGCCAGCACCGCCACCAAGAGTGCACATTGCGTTTTGAACGGATCGCTTGGGGCGTCGTCGTTCATCAAATCGGGCGTGTCCATGTCGTCACCAACTGCTCAAAGTGAAACCGAAACGGCATCATAAAAGCGAGGGGCAACGACTGGACCCGCCGCTCATGCGGCTTTACGTTTCCTTAACGTCTGCATGACGAGCAAACCGCCGATCACGGCCGCACCAAACAAGTCGGAATACAAACCCGGCTCGATGAGGGCCAGGGCCGCCACGAACAGCACCACGCGTTCGGCCATGCCCACCAAACCGAAAAACCAGCCCGACAAGCTGCTGGCCAACAGCACCACGCCCACCATGGCCGTTGCCAGTGACATCAGAGCCGACAACCAGCCCATGAGGCCACCATCGACGATGAGCAGCAGCTGGGGCTCGTACACAAACATGAAGGGCACGATGTAGGCAGGTGCCGCCACCCGCATGGCGGTGAAACCCGCTTGCCAGATGTTGGCTTTGGCCAAACCGGCCGCCGCAAACACCGCCAGCGCCACCGGTGGCGTGATGGCCGACAAGATGGCGAAGTAAAACGCGAACATGTGCGCCGAAGGCACGGCCACGCCCATCTTCACCAAGGCCGGAATCAGCAGCGCCGCCATCACGATGTAAGCCGGCGTGGTGGGCATGCCCATGCCCAAAATGATGCCGGCGATGGCTGTGAGCACCAAAGCCAAGAACAACGCGTTTTGCGAAATGTTGATCACCACCTGGGTGAAGATGATGCCCAGGCCACCAATGGTCACGCAACCAATCACGATGCCAGCACAAGCACAAGCGAGCGCTACCGACAAGGCATTGCGGGCGCCCTCTTCGAGGGCTTCACCCACCAAGCCCCAGTGAATGTCCGCGCGCGTCGATGCCTTGAGCAAGGCCACAGGCAAACACACCAAGCTGGCGGCCAAGGCACACAACGGCGCGGAAAAACCCAAGAAGAGGCCAAAGAGCACCACCAGGATGGGAATGAACAAATGGCCCCGCTGGCCCAAAACCTCGGCCATGCGCGGGATCAGGTCGGGGTCAACGCCTGAGAGGCCATAGCGCTTGGCTTCGAAGTGAACCGAGCAAAACACGGACATGTAATACAGCATGGCCGGCACCAAGGCCCAAGCGGCCACTTGCAGGTAAGGCACGGCCAAGAATTCGGCCATCACGAAGGCGGCCGCCCCCATGACCGGCGGCATGAGCTGACCACCCGTTGACGCCACCGACTCCACAGCGGCAGCAAAAGGGGGACGAAAACCCGAGCGCTTCATGAGCGGGATGGTGATGGGGCCATCGACCATCACATTGGCCACGGCCGAGCCCGACACCGTGCCAAACAAAGAAGAGCTGACCACGGCCACTTTGCCGGGCCCGCCGGCACTGCGTCCGGTGAGCGCCACAGCGAAGTCCATGAACAAACGGCCCGTGCCGCTTTTTTCCATGAACGAGCCAAAGATCACAAACAGCATCACATACGAAGCCGAGACCCCGAGGGTGGAGCCAAAAATGCCTTCGGTGGAGTAGTAGAGCTGCTCCAGCAGGACCTGCGGTTTGACATCGGTGATGGAAGACACGAGCACGATGAACACCAACGCCGTGAGCGGCAAGGCCCAGCCGATGACTCGCCGTGTGGCTTCCATGACCAGAATCACGCAGGAGACGCCAAAGAATTTGTCCCATGCATTGAGGTCATCGATGTAGATGATGCGGTTGGTGTAGACGTCGTAGGTGAGAAAGATGTAGGCCACGCTGCCCACCGCCAAGGCCAACATGAGCCCATCGACGGCACGCCACGCCAAGCCGCCCTCGCGTCGTGAGGGGTAGAACAAAAACACCAAGGCAAACCCAAACATGAGGTGGATGCCTCGAAAAATCATTTCCTCGGGCTGCCCGAACCCCGCCACATACATGTGATACAGCGACATGGCAATGGCCAGCCAGCGCGTGATTTGCATCAGCCAAGGGGATTGGGGTTCGGCAATGGCAGCCACCTCGTCTTTGACGGCGTTGTTCATGGAAACACTCTGGAAACAATAGAAGAGAAAACGAAAACGGGGCCTGGTGGAAGTCAACAGGCCCCGGTCAGGGTCATGAGGTGATCAATCCCCTGAGATCACAAGGCACCAATTTCCTTGTAGTACTTCAGGGCACCTTTGTGGAAGGGCACGCCCAAGTCGGTGGCCAAGTCTTTGGGTTGCACCGGCGCAATGGCTTTCACGATGGACGCCAAGTCTTTCAGGTTGGTGGCCAAGGTCTTGGTCATGGTGTAGACCATGTCCTCAGGCAAGTCACACGACACGATCACGTGCGTGGCGTAACCCACGACTTGAACGTCTTTGTCTTGCTTGGGGTAGGTGCCCGCCTTGATGGTGAGCTTGGTGTAGCCCGCGTTTTTCTGCTTGAGCTTTTGGTAGGTGGTGTCGTCCATGGGCACCAAATCGATGTCACGGGCACTGGCCAAATCCATCACGGCTGAAGCAGGTGCTGTGGTCCCCAAGGTGAACACGTCGGCGTGACCGTCTTTCATCATGGCCACACCGCCGGTGTAGCCCGCCAGGAAGTTGACCTTTTTCATGTCTTTGTAAGACATGCCGTTGGCTTCAAGCACTTGGGAATTGAGCAGCTCGGAGGTGTTGCCTTTGGGCTGGGTCACCATGACTTTGCCCTTGAGGTCTTTGAGCGACTTCATGTTGGCCGACTTCAGGGCCACCACTTGGAAATACTGGGGGTAAATGGCCGCCATCTCGCAGACCTTGGTGGTCTTCTTGGGGTAAGGGGGGTTGCCCAACACGCCATCGAAGCTGGTGCTGGAGTTACCAAAACCAATTTGAGCCTTGCCCTCGTCAACGCCACGCACGTTGGCAATGCCTGCACCCGGCGTGGTGGTGATGTTCAAGCCGGGAATGGCTTTTTCCCACATGTTTTTGATGGCGCCACCCAGGGGCACCCAGGAGCCGCCTTGGGGGCCAGTCATGAAGGTGAGGGACTGCGCGCTGGCCGCCGAGGCCACGCCCAGGGCCAGAATACCCACGGAATGCTTGAGGTTGGCTTTTGCAAAGCGAATCATTTTGACTCCTAGATTGATCAACAGAAACAACCCATTCCAACACGCATGACGAGAATCCCCATTGGTAAAAACACCCAATTTGTCACCTGTGGCACTGTCATGGGCAAAGGGTAAACACATGGGCCTAAGGCCATTCATTGCCAGTAGGATTGCCGCCTTCGTATACCCACGATCAGGAGACTCAAGATGTTGAAATTCAAACGCAATGGCCTGTGCGCCCTACTGGCTGGGCTGGCCTTCGCTTCCGTGGCGCAAGCCGATGTGGTGCTCAAGGTTTCTCACCAATTCCCTGGTGGCAAAGGCGACGTGCGCGACGAAATGGTTCAAATGATGGCGCGTGAAGTCAAAGCGGCCAACGTGGGCCTGGAGCTCAAAATCTTCCCGGGCTCTAGCTTGGTCAAACCCAAAGAGCAATGGAAAGCCATGCTCACCGGTCAGATCGACATGACCTCGCTGCCCCTCGATTACGCCTCTGGGGCACACCCCGAGTTTGGCGCCACCCTCATGCCCGGTCTGGTGCGCAACCACGAGCATGCCCAACGCATCAACAACTCGCCCTTCATGAAAGACATCAAGGGCATCATCAACAAGGGCGGCGTGACGGTTTTGGCCGATGCTTGGCTGGCGGGCGCTTTTGGCTCCAAAGATCAATGCATTCTGGAGCCCAAAGATGCCAAGGGCCTGAAGGTGCGCTCGGCGGGAGCCACCTTCGCCAAGATGTGGGCGGGTGCGGGCGCCTCGATTGTGTCCATCCCCTCCAACGAGGTCTACAACGCCCTGCAACAAGGCGTGGCTCAAGCCACCGACACCTCGTCAGGCAGCTTCGTGTCCTTCCGCCTCTACGAGCAACTCAAGTGCCTGACCGCACCGGGCGCCGAAACCATGTGGTTCATGTATGAGCCCGTGCTCATTTCCAACAAAGCCCTGAACAAGCTCAACGACGCCCAGAAAAAAGCCTTGTATGCCGCCGGCAAAAAGGCTGAGGCCTACTTCTCGGCTGAATCCAAAAAGTTGGACGAGAAATTGGTGGAGACCTACAAAAAGCAAAACGTCAAGGTCGTGACCATGACCAAGGCGCAAGCTGACCAATGGCGTGCCGTGGCCAAGCAAACCTCTTACAAGGACTTCGCCACCAAAGTGCCGGGCGGCCAAGCCCTGATTGAGAAAGCCTTGGCGGTGGAGTGATCGACGATGCGGGCGAACGATCAACCCCAATGGGTTCTGGGTGTGCACGCGCTCTCACGGTTGAGCGGGGTCGTCTCGGCCTTGCTCATCGTGGTGTCGCTGTTGGTGGTCTGTCACATGGTGTTTGTGCGCGCCGTGCTGGGTCAGTCTTCCATCTGGCAGACCGAATTTGTCACCTTCGCCCTCATCGCCGCCACGTTTTTGGGGGCACCCTACATCTTGCTCACGCGTGGCCATGTCAATGTGGACATCGTCCCTTTGCTCATCAGCCACCCCACTCGGGTTCGCCTCTCTTGGCTGGCCCAGTTGCTGTCTTTGCTGTTTTGCGTGTTGTTTTTGTTCGGTGCCAGCCATTGGTGGTGGGGCGCGTGGGTGAGTGAAGAAACCACCCCCACCATTTGGCAGGCCCGTCTGTGGATTCCTTATTTGTCTGTGCCTGTGGGCTTGGGGTTGCTGGTGTTGCAACAACTCGCCGATCTGTATGAACTCTGGAGTGGCCAAGCCGACCCCTTTGGCCTGAAACCAGGAGACCGCTTGTGAGCCCCTTGACCCTTGGCCTGTTGATTTTTGCGGTCACGGTGTTGATGTTGAGCACCGGCATGCCCATTGCTTTTGCCCTGGGCGCCACCGCCATGGGCTTCATTGTGTGGAACAGTGGCTGGGACGCCCTGCTCTATTTGCCCGACACCGTTTTTGCGGGCCTCGACGATTTCACCCTGGCCTCCATTCCCATGTTCGTGGTGATGGGGGCGGCTGTGGCCTCTTCACCGGCTGGCTCTGACCTCTACGAAGCCCTGGCCCGTTGGTTGCATCGCATTCCGGGCTCGCTGGTCATTTCCAACATTGGCGCCTGCGCCCTCTTTGCAGCGCTCACGGGCTCCTCCCCGGCCACCTGCGCAGCCATTGGCAAGATGGGCATTCCAGAAATGCGACGCCGCGGCTACGACGCCGACTTGGCCACCGGCGCCATTGCAGCGGGCGGCACGCTGGGCATTCTGATTCCGCCCAGTGTCACCATGATTTTGTATGGCATTGCGTCGGAAACCTCCATTGGCCGCCTCTTCATTGCCGGCATCTTGCCGGGCTTGTTGCTGACCCTGCTCTTCATGGGCTGGGCTTGGTTTTTGAGCTACAAGCGTGGCACCCACGCCACCCTCGACCAAACCACCTACACCCTGCGCCAAAAACTCGAGTTGTTGCCGCGTTTGCTGCCTTTGTTGCTGGTGATCGTGGGCGTGGTTTACGCCTTGTATGGCGGCATCGCCACGCCGTCGGAAGCCTCGGGTGTGGGCGCCATGCTGTGCCTGGTGATGGTGGTGGTCATCTACCGGCTGTATCGGTTGAACCAAATTTGGCACATCTTCCGCGACGCCCTGCGTGAGTCGGGCATGCTCTTGTTGATCATTGGCACCTCGGTGCTCTTTGGTTACATGATGTCGTCGCTGATGGTCACCCAATCCATTGCCGAAGCCATCGCCGAACTGAACGTCAACCGGTGGGTGATCTTGCTGGCCATCAACGTGTTGCTGTTGGTGGCGGGTTGCTTCTTGCCCCCGGCGGCCATCATTTTGATGACCACGCCCATCATCATGCCGGTGATCACGCAAGCCGGCTTTGACCCGGTGTGGTTTGGCGTGATGCTCACGCTCAACATGGAGCTGGGCCTGATCACCCCGCCCGTGGGCTTGAACCTCTTTGTGATCAATGGCATCACGCCCGACATCAAGCTCACCACCATCCTCAAAGGGGCTTTCCCCTTCATGGGGTGCATGGTGGTGGCCATGGTCTTGTTGTGCTTCTTCCCCGGCATCGCCACCTGGTTGCCCAACGTGATGATGGGGGCCTAAGCCCCCACCCTGAATGGCCCTGCCGCTCAGCCGGCCGGGGCCGACACGGAGGCTCGGTGCTTGCGCTTAGGCTTTTTTGCCGTTGCCCAACTGCATGAAGCTTTCGCCCTCACCCAATTGCAGCAAACCCGAGCGAGAGTAAATGCCCAGCTTGCCTCGGGTGTCGGTGATGTCGAGGTTGCGCATGGTGAGTTGGCCAATGCGGTCGGCTGGGCTGAAGGGCGCGTCTTCCACCTTTTCCATGGACAAACGCTCGGGAGCGTAAGTGAGGTTGGGGCTCTCGGTGTTCAACAGGCTGTAGTCGTTGCCGCGTCGCAGCTCCAAGGTGACCTCGCCGGTGACCGCACGGGCCACCCAGCGTTGCGCGGTCTCGCGCAACATGATGGCTTGCGGGTCAAACCAACGGCCCTGATACAGCAAGCGTCCCAAACGCAAGCCGTTGATGCGGTATTGCTCGATGGTGTCTTCGTTGTGAATGCCCGTCACCAAACGCTCGTAGGCAATGTGGAGCAAGGCCATGCCCGGAGCTTCGTAAATGCCCCGGCTCTTGGCCTCGATGATGCGGTTTTCAATTTGATCGCTCATGCCCAAGCCATGGCGACCACCAATGGCGTTGGCTTGCAGGAACAACTCGACGGCATCGGGGTATTCCACACCGTTCAAGGCCACGGGCACGCCTTCCTCGAAACTAACACGCACCTCTTCGGCTTTCACCTCGACCTCGGGCTTCCAGAACGCCACGCCCATGATGGGGTTAACGATGCGAATGCCGCTGGAGAGTTCTTCCAGGTCTTTGGCCTCATGGGTGGCGCCCAACATGTTGGAGTCGGTGCTGTAGGCCTTTTCGACGCTCATTTTGTAATCGAAGCCGTTGGCGATGAGGAACTCGCTCATCTCTTTGCGCCCCCCCAACTCGTCGATGAAGGTTTGGTCGAGCCAGGGCTTGTAAATCTTCAGGCTGGGGTTGGTCAGCAGACCGTAGCGGTAAAAGCGCTCGATGTCGTTGCCTTTGAAGGTGGAGCCATCGCCCCAAATGTTGACCTCGTCTTCCTTCATGGCGGCCACCAACATGGTGCCCGTCACCGCACGGCCCAAAGGCGTGGTGTTGAAGTAGGTGATGCCCCCGGTGGAGATGTGAAAAGCATTGCACTGAATGGCCGCAATGCCCTCGTGGGCCAACTGGGCGCGGCAATCGATGAGGCGGGCCAATTCGGCACCGTAGGCCATGGCCTTGCGGGGGATTTCGTCGTAATCCGACTCATCGGGTTGCCCCAGGTTGGCGGTGTAGGCATAGGGTTTGGCGCCCTTTTGCTTCATCCACAACAAGGCCGCCGAAGTGTCCAGCCCCCCGGAAAAGGCAATACCGACTTTTTGGCCCTTGGGCAAAGACTGAAGAATGGTGCTCATGGCAATGGGTCCTGTGGGGTCGCTGGGTTCAAGCGTAATGGCAAAGGTAGTGGTAGGCCTCGGCCACCCGGATGTCAAAGCTGCTGTTGGCCGGGATTTCAAAGCGTTGGCCGGGGCCAGAACTTTGCCAGTCGGACGCGCCAGCCAGCTTGTATTCGCAGGCACCGCCAACGCATTCCATGATTTCAGCGGCCCCGGTGTTGAAGGTCAGCGTGGCGGCCAACACCACACCCACCGACTTTTTCTGGCCGTCGGCGGTGGTGAAGCTGTGGCTGACGCATTTGCCGTCGAAATACACATTGGCTTGGGTTTGCAGGGTCACCTGCTCAATCTGGGTGGTGGTCATGAAGGGTCTCGCTGAGGGCTGGGCCAGTTGCAAAACCGACGATTTTAGGTGAGCCCCCAAGCTGTCCCATTTTGAGAAATTCTGGCCGCCAGCTCGCCAAAAAAGGGTTATCCCTAGGGGCCATTCCGTTGGTCTGAATTAACTTGATTGTTTTACCGACCCACCACATCAGGAGATCCTTCATGAAGGTTGAACTCACGGTCAATGGCAAGGCAGTCAGTCTGGACGCCGCACCGAATACCCTCTTGGTGCAAGCCTTGCGCGAACACCTCAAACTCACCGGCACCCATGTGGGTTGCGACACCGCCCAATGCGGCGCCTGCACGGTGATCCTCAACGGCAACGCCGTGAAATCGTGCAATTTGCTGCTGGCGCAAGCCGCAGGCGGATCGGTCTCCACCATCGAGGGCCTTGCCGCCGCCGATGGCACCTTGCACCCCATGCAGCAAGCCTTCAAAAACTGCCACGGCCTGCAGTGCGGCTATTGCACCACCGGCATGGTCATGAGCGCTGTCGACCTGTGCAACAAGCACCCCAAGGCCAATGAAGCGCAAGTGCGCGAAGGCCTGGAAGGCAACCTGTGCCGCTGCACGGGCTACCAAAACATCGTCAAGGCTGTCCAAGAGGGTGCCGCGGCCATGAAGGCCTGATCGGCCCCTTCATCCCCAATCGTTCGTTCATCGATCACCAATTCAGGAGACCACAGATGGGTGCTACCGACTTTGCCAACCTGCCGCACATCGGCGAATCCGTGCTTCGCAAAGAAGACTACCGCTTCCTCACCGGTGCTGGCCAATACACCGACGACATCGACTTGGCCAACATGACGCATTGCGTCTTCGTGCGCTCGCCGCACGCCCACGCCCGCATCAAGTCGGTGGACAAATCCAAAGCCCTCCAAGCCCCTGGCGTGGTGGGGGTGTTCGATGGCCAAGACGTGGCTGCCGACAAGGTGGGGGGCCTGCCCTGTGGCTGGCTCATCACCAGCACCGACGGCAACCCCATGAAAGAGCCGCCGCACCCCATCCTGGCCCAAGGCAAAGCCCGCTATGTGGGTGACCACGTGGCCATGGTGGTGGCCGAAACCCTGGAACAAGCCCATGCGGCGGCCGAGTTGGTGGCCGTCGACTACGAAGTCTTGTCGGCCGTGGTCGATGTGCGCGATGCCGCAGCGGGCAAAGGCCCTTCGGTTCACGACGAAGCCCCCGACAACCACTGCTACAAATGGGCGATTGGCGACAAGGCCCAAGTGGACCAAGCCTTCACCCAAGCCGCTCACATCACCCGGCTTGATCTGATCAACAACCGCCTGGTGCCCAACCCCATGGAGCCGCGCGCAGCCATTGGCTCGTTCAACCGCGCCAGCGACGAATACACCTTGTGGGTGTCCAACCAAAACCCCCACGTGGAGCGCTTGCTCATGACGGCCTTTGTGCTGGGCTTGCCCGAGCACAAGGTGCGTGTGATCGCCCCCGACGTGGGCGGCGGCTTTGGCTCCAAGATCTACCTTTACGCCGAAGACGTTTGCCTCACCTGGGCCTCCAAGAAACTCAACCGCAACATCAAATGGACTTGCGAGCGCGGTGAGGCCTTCCTGAGCGACGCCCACGGCCGCGATCACGCCAGCCACGCCGAGTTGGCCATGGACAAAGACGGCAAGTTCTTGGCCTTGCGCGTGCACACCAACGCCAATTTGGGTGCCTACCTGTCCACCTTCTCCACGGCGGTTCCCACCATTCTTTACGCCACGCTGTTGGCAGGCCAATACACCACACCGCTGGTGTATTGCGAAGTGGATGCGTGGTTCACCAACACCGCACCGGTAGACGCCTATCGCGGCGCGGGTCGCCCCGAGGCCACCTATTTGCTCGAACGCATCGTGTCGCGCGCGGCTTGGGAGTTGGGCTTGGGCCAAGATGAAATTCGCCAGCGCAACTTCATCACCCAATTCCCCTACCAAACCCCAGTGGCCTTGCAATACGACATTGGCGACTACCACGCCTGCATGACCGAAGCCCAAAAACTGGCCGATGTGGCGGGCTTTGCCAAGCGCAAAGCCGACACCGAGGCCAAGGGCTTGTTGCGCGGCATTGGCTACTCCAGCTACATCGAAGCCTGCGGCATTGCCCCCTCCAACATTGCTGGCGCCTTGGGTGCACGTGCAGGTCTTTTTGAATGCGGCGAAATTCGCGTTCACCCCACTGGCAGCGTCACCGTGTTCACCGGCTCGCACAGCCACGGCCAAGGGCACGAAACCACTTTTGCCCAGGTGGTGGCCTCGCGCTTGGGCATCCCGGTCGAGAACGTCGATGTGGTGCACGGCGACACCGGACGCGTGCCCTTTGGCATGGGCACCTACGGTTCCCGTTCGATCTCAGTGGGGGGTGCGGCCATCATGCGCGCCCTCGACAAAATCGAGGCCAAGGCCAAGAAGATTGCGGCTCACCTCATGGAAGCCTCGGACGCTGACATTGAGTTTGACAACGGCGAATTCACCGTCAAGGGCACGGACAAAAAGATTCCCTTTGGCCAGGTGGCCCTCACCGCCTATGTGCCGCACAACTACCCCCTCGACAAACTCGAGCCCGGCCTGAACGAAACCGCGTTCTATGACCCCACCAACTTCACCTTCCCGGCTGGCACCTATGTGGCCGAGGTGGAAGTGAACCCCAACACGGGCGAGGTTCGCCTCGACCGGTTCACGGCGGTGGACGACTTTGGCACCATCATCAACCCCATGATCGTGGAAGGCCAAGTGCATGGCGGTCTGGCTCAGGGCATTGGCCAAGCCTTGCTGGAAAACTGCGTGTATGACCGCGAAACGGGTCAGTTGTTGTCGGGCTCGTTCATGGACTACGCCATGCCCCGCGCCGATGACATGCCGCACTTCAACATCGGACACGTGTGCACCCCCTGCACCCACAACCCCTTGGGCACCAAGGGCTGTGGCGAAGCGGGCGCCATTGGCTCGCCCCCTGCCGTGATGAACGCGGTGCTCGATGCCCTGGCCCCTCTGGGCGTCAAGGACCTGGACATGCCTGCCACGCCGAATCGCGTGTGGGACGCCATTCAACACGCCAAGGCCTGAGACCGGTCTACACTTTCAACAGTCATGTTTTAAGCCTCACGGAGCACACACATGTACGCATTTCAATACGAGCGCCCCTCTTCCCTGGCCGATGCGGCCAAAGCCTTGGCCGCAGGCGGCCAAGCCCTGGCGGGTGGCCAAACCCTCATCGCAGCCCTCAAGCAGCGCCTGCAACAACCCGAAACCCTGGTTGACCTCGGCCAAATCGGCGAGTTGTCCGGCATTTGCATGGAAGGCCAAAACGTGGTCATTGGCGCCATGACGCGTCACCAAGACGTGGCCAACAACGCCGATGTGCAAAAGCACATCCCCGCACTGGCTGCCTTGGCGGGCGGCATTGGTGACCGCCAAGTTCGGGCCATGGGCACCATGGGTGGCTCAGTGGCCAACAACGACCCGGCCGCCTGCTACCCCAGCGCGGTGCTGGCCTTGGGCGCCACCATCCAAACCAACCAGCGCAAAATCGCTGCCGACGATTTCTTCCAAGGCCTCTACACCACGGCCCTGGAACCCGGCGAAATCATCCAGTCGATTGCCTTCCCCATTCCCAAGCGCGCGGCCTACGCCAAGTTCAAGCAAGCCGCCTCGCGCTTTGCGTTGGTGGGGGTGTTTGTTGCCGAAACCAGCCAAGGCGTTCGCGTGGCCGTGACCGGTGCAGGCAATGGCGTCTTCCGCCATGCCGGCATGGAAGCGGCCCTGAGCAAAGACTTCAGCGCCAAAGCCGTCGAGGGCGTGGCCGTTGACGACGCCGACCTCAACAGCGACATTCACGCTTCCGCCGCCTACCGTGCCCACCTCATCAAGGTCCAAACCCAACGGGCCGTGGAGCAAGCACGCTGATGGCTTTGGGGTCTGAATGGCACAGCACCGATGATGTGATCCACGCGCTCTCCAGCGTGGGTTACGAGTCGGATCGGCGGTTGGCAACCGCCGTTTTTTTGAGCACCCGCTTGCAACGCCCTTTGCTCATGGAGGGTGAGCCCGGCGTGGGCAAAACCGAGCTGGCCAAAGCCTTGGCCAAAGTGCTGGGCCGGCCCCTCATTCGTTTGCAGTGCTACGACGGCCTCGAGCAGCGCGAGGCCTTGTATGAATGGAACCATGCGGCGCAGTTGCTGCACATGCGCGCGGCTCAAGGCTCGGTGAGCACGCAAACCCTGGAGCAAGAGGTCTACCAAGAGCGCTACCTGATTCGGCGCCCCTTGTTGCAAGCTTTGCAAACGCCAGCGCCGGGTGCCATCTTGCTGATCGACGAGGTCGATCGCGCCGACGAACCCTTTGAAGCATTTTTGCTGGAGTTCTTGGGCGAATACCAAGTCACCATTCCCGAGCTGGGCACCATCCGCGCCCAAAGCACCCCGCTGACCCTGCTCACCAGCAACCGCACCCGCGACTTGAACGATGCGGTGAAGCGGCGCTGCCTCTACCACTGGATGGATTACCCCGACCGGGAGCGCGAGCTGGCCATTGTGCGTGCGCAAGTTCCGCAAGCCTCCGAGCAGCTGGCCCAACAAGTGGCCGACTTTGTGGCGCGCTTGCGCAGCCAGCCCTTTGCCGACGCCTTTGTGCGTGGCCCTGGCATTGCCGAGAGTGTGGAATGGGCCAAAGCCCTGGTCTCACTCGACACCCTCCAACTCGACCCCGAGGTGGTGCAAGACACGGCGGGCATTTTGTTCAAACAACGGGAAGACATCGCCGCTCTCATGCCCATGGTGAGCGACTTGCTTCAGCCCGCCAATCCCTAGGAGCGCGCACGATGCTGCTGGGGGACGCGCGATCGGGCAAACTGGCCGAGAACTTGGTGGGCTTTGTGCGCACCTTGCGTCGCGCAGGTCTGCCCATTGACGCTGCCCGCAGCGCCTTGGCGCTGGATTCCCTGGCCGTGGTGGGCCTCGAACGGCGAGACGATGTGGGCGCGGCCCTGGCCGCGGTGCTGGTCACTCGCGAAGAAGATCGGTTGGTGTTCGAACAGCTCTTTGACGCCTACTTTCGCAACCCCGAATGGGCGCAACAACTGCTGAGCCAGATGTTGCCGCAAGCGGCTGAAGCCAAGCCCCGCGAACAAAAGGCCAGGGTGCAAGAGGCCCTCAAGGCCCCCCAACCCCAAGCCACCCCCAAGGAAGACGAATTGCAGCTGGATGCGGCCATGACGTCCAGTGACCTCCAGCGCTTGCAACACGCCGACTTTGCCCAGCTCTCGGCCAGCGAGTTTTTGTTGGTGCAGCGCTTGGCTCAAACCCTGCGCCTGCCCATCCCCGAGCTGCCCACGCGGCGCACCCAAACCGGGCTGCGGGGTCAGCGGCTCGATTGGGGCGCTTGCCTGCGCGACTCGATTCGTCACGATGGCGAATGGCTCACCCTGCACCACCGCGCACGCCGCGAACAGCCCTTGCCCCTGCTGGTGCTGGTGGATGTGTCGGGCTCCATGGAGCGCTACGCGCGACTCATGCTGGCTTATTTGCACCACGCCACGCGCCATGCCCCCCGGCAAGTGTTTGCCTTTGGCACCCGACTGACCGACCTCAACCCCGGCTTTCGGCTGCGCGACACCGACGACATGCTCAAAGCCTGTAATGCCCAAATTGCCGACTTTGCCGGTGGCACCCGTTTGGGTGAGTCGCTGCAACAGTTGCGGCACGACCACCCCAGAGCCCTCATCGGGCGTCGCACATTGGTCATGCTCATCACCGACGGCTTGGACACCGGCGACAATGGCTTGTTGCGAGAACAGGTGTCCTGGCTCAAACGGCACAGCCGAGCCTTGCTGTGGCTCAACCCCCTGCTGCGCTACGAAGGCTATGCCCCTTCGGCCCAAGGCGCGCAGGTGTTGGCCCAGCATGCCGATGCGCTGTTGGCCATTCACAACCTCAGCAAACTCGAGGCCTTGGCCCAAGCCATGGCTCGCTTGCTCAAACGCATTCACTGAACTCGGAGTATCCACATGGACATGCAAGGACAACGCACCCTACCCGTCAACCAAGCGCACACTTGGGCGGCCCTGAACAACCCCGAAGTGCTCAAGGCCTGCATCCCCGGCTGCGATCGCTTCGACGCCGACAGCGAGCAGTCCTACACCGTGGGCGTCACGCTGAAGATTGGCCCCGTGGCGGCCAAATTTTCGGGCAAGGTGAGCTTGCACGACATCGTGCCCCCCGCCTCCTACGCGCTGCAATTCGAAGGTCAAGGCGGCGTTGCCGGCTTTGGCAAAGGCACGGCCAAGGTGGAACTCGAACCCACCGACGCGGGCTGCGAATTGCGCTACACGGTGAATTCGCAAGTCGGCGGCAAGATTGCCCAGTTGGGTCAGCGCCTGATCGATGGTGCGGCCAAATCGCTGGCCGAAGACTTCTTCAAACGCTTCGAGAAAAAACTGCTGGAGATGCACCCGCCTGCGGCTGAGGCCCCAGCAGCTGGTGCTGCACAGGCAGCGCCTTCGGCACCCGCCACGCCGCGCGCGCCCCGCCCCACCGATGGTCAGATTCCCATCTGGGCTTGGGGCCTGGGCTCGGCCTTGCTCACCATTCTGGCCTTCTGGGCTGCGAGCTGAACCGGCCAAGCCAACGAACGCACACAAGGGGGCCTCATGGAAAACCTAGACCTGGTGGTGCTGCGCAAACTGCACGACTGGCGCCAAGCCCAACAACGCGCTTTGCTGGCAACGGTGGTTCGCACGTGGGGCTCCTCACCGCGCCCGGTGGGCTCCATCATGGCGCTGTGCGAAACCGGCGCCGTCGTGGGTTCGGTCTCGGGGGGCTGCATTGAGGACGACCTCATCTACCGCTACACCCAGGCCTATGCACATGGAGCCCAAGCCGCTGGTGAGACGGCGCAAATTCCACAAGGCCCACCCCAGCGCATCAAATACGGCATCACCGCCGATGAAGCCCATCGGTTTGGTCTGCCTTGCGGCGGCACTTTGGAGTTGCTGCTGGAATTCGACCCCAGCCCCGAGCGCTTGGGCGAGCTCATCCAAGAGTTGGAGCAAGGCCATTTGGTGCACCGACGCACCGACTTGTCAACTGGCGACGTGACCCTCTCCTTGGGTCAAACGCCCCAAGCCTTGGTGATGGACGACCAGCAACTGGTCAACACCTTTGGACCGGAATATCGGATGCTGCTGATTGGCGCGGGCCAACTCACCGAATACCTGGCCACCATGGCGCATTTCTGCGGTTTTTCGGTCACCGTGTGCGACCCCCGCGAGGAATACCGAAGCGCTTGGCAAATGCCCAATGTCACGGTCACCGGCGACATGCCCGACGACGTGGTCAGCGGCTTTCGCCTCGACCGGCGCACCTGCGTCATCGCCCTCACCCATGACCCCAAACTCGACGACTTGGCCTTGCTCGAAGCCTTGGGCAGCGAGGCCTTTTACGTGGGGGCCATTGGTTCGCGTCGCAACAACCTGAGCCGTCGCCAGCGCCTGATCGAGCACTTCGGCCAAACCGAAGCCAGCTTGGCGCACCTGCGCGGCCCCATCGGCATTTACATCGGCAGCAAGATGCCCTCGGAAATTGCGGTGAGCATCATGTCGGAAGTGCTGGCCGTGAAAAACGGCGTGCCCCTGCCCCGTGACCTCGATGTGGGTTTCGCCAAAGATGCGCTGGATGTGCAGCCCAACGATCCGGGCGAGCAGGTTTGCTTTGTGCAGCGGGATGAAGGCGGCCACTAACCCGGGCTTATTTCGCTTGGCAAGCCACTTGCCAGCGTCCCCATAAACGGTATTGCGGCCAATTTTGAGGGGTTTGAGACACGAGTGTCCAACTGGCATCAGGAGCTGTAGACCGCTGCATCAACTGCAACACACCCACACCGGGTTTGGCCAACCCTGCCCCCTCATGCACTTGAGATTGCTCAGAGGGATCATCGGCGTCTATAGGCC
>JAYPFZ010000022.1:0-28303 GCA_038126555.1 Betaproteobacteria bacterium | reverse complement strand
TCACGGCGAAACTGCACACGAGCGCCCCCAGCCCAAGGCGCACCCTGTGCCAGGGCTCGCTCCGCTTGCTGCAATGGTTCATGGTGGAGAGGATCCTTTCCAAACGTGGTGTTGGTGTTGCCATTGGCCTTGCGGCGAGAGGGTCCAGCTGCGCACCAGCCAGCCGTCATGGCGCACATCGGCCAACACGGCATGGTCTTGGCCCAAGGGGTCGCCCAAGGCCAAACGCGCACTGTCAGCCCCGCGTTGTGCCAAGGCCAGCCGGCCCGGCCCGGCGCCCACCCAGCCGCGCGGTTGCCATTCGGTCCAGGGGGCGTTGTGGCCCTGCGTGCGCTGACGATCCCGGCGCCACTGCGTGTCCGAAGCCCCTGGTGCGACGGGCGCTTCCTCGTAGTTGCGACGCCACCAATCGCCAACGGCGAACACCGAGCGCAACGATTGGCCTTCGTTGGCGCGGCGGTTTGCAGCGGGGACAAAAGCCAGGGCAGCCTTGGCGCCCTGCTCAGGCGAAGGCGTTTCGCGCCAACGCAAGCGCCAGCTCAAGGGCGCATCCCCTTGGGCCGGATCGTGGTGCACGGCCCAAGCCACCAACTGCCCCTGCGGGCTCGCCTCGTCCACCTGCACCACCAGGGCCAACACGGTGGCCAACGGCGTTTGGGCTTGCACTTGCCATTGCACGGGGCCGGGTTCGCGCACCCGCTCCACGGCGATGGCGCTGAGCCCATTGAAAGCCAAACCCTGCTCAATGGCCTCGCGCAAGGGCAAGCCAGGGTCTGCGGCTTGGGGCGGCGCAATGGGGTCTGGCGGTTCACCCAGGCCGAGGGCTTGCCAACGGGCCAGTGCTTGCTGCTCCTCGCGTTGCCAGCGCGGCCATTGGCGTTGCGGGGTTTGGGCTTGCCGCGCCAACGCTTCGGTCGAACGCAAGGGGCTGGCCCACGGGGTGCTGGGCCAAGCGGCCGCCCCCCAGCCCATCAACACCCCCAAGGCCGCGACGCCAGCCCAGCCCGCCATCTGCGACGTGCGCGCCCATGCCCACTGACCCGCGCTCATGGCCGCCACTCCACCTGGGCTTGCCAGACCCGGCCGCGCCATGGCCCACCCCATTGCCCATCGGCCACCCAGTGCGAAGCCCATTCGCCGCGGGTTTGCCAAGGGGCTTGTTGACCCGGCAGCCAGTGTTGACTCAACCAAGGCAAAGCCAGGTCGGGGTGGGGCACCACCACGCTCGCTCGGGCGTGCTCGCCGCTCCATTCGACGGCAGTGAACAAGACCGGGCCGGGCGGCGTTTGCAACAAGCCCATCAAGCCCCGCAAAGCTTGGCCGCGCCACGCCTGCAGCGCCTGTTGCTCGTCTTGCCAGGCCCAGCGCTTTTTCCAGTCGGCCACGCGCCGACGCATGGCTTGCAGTTGGGTCGCTTGCTGGCGCAGCTGGGCCTGAGCCTGTTCCCATTGCGCTTGCGGAACCGCCTGTGATTGGCGCCACAGCGCATGGGCGCCCGCCCCCACCAACCCACCCAGCAGCCAGCACCAGCCCAGGGTGCGCCAAGCGCGGCGCTGTCGCCACTGCCGCCAAGGCATGAGGTTCACCCCACGCCGCGACACGCGCTGGCGCCAACGCGTGGGCCACCACACCGGGCGAGCCAAGGGCCACACGGCGCTCATGGGGTCACGGCCCCCAAGGCCAGGCCCAGTGCCAGGTGCGCAGCGGCCGGGTGCGCAAGAGCCGGTTCTGGCCACAACGAGGCCCATCGCTCGGCGCGCGACTGGGCTTGCGCTTCGGGCTCCAGGCGCATGAGGCGCAGGCCCGCTTGGCGGCACCACTGGCGTTGCTCGCGCACCTGCCCCTTGGCGGCGGCCACCACCTCCACCTCGTGAGGCTTGGTTTGGGGTTGAACGGGGGCAAGCCATTGGCAATCCCAGGCCGTGTCGGACAACGGCCAAGGCAGCTGGTCTTGCAAGGCTTCCTCCAGATGCAACCAGCGCTCGGCCGCACTCAGACCGGCGGGCACCGTCAATCGCAAGCGAACCAGGCTGGTCTCGTGCAACACCAGCCCCGCGTGGCGCGCTTGCATGCCCACTTGCCGCCAATGGGCGCGCCATTGGCGCAAGCCCACCAAGGCCTGCCGCGAGGCACAGCCCCAATGCAGCAATCGAGGCGGCTGGCGACGCACCCAGACGATCTCGGCCCAATGCACCTGATCACCCTCGAAACACACCCCCACCGCGCGTCGCGTGTTGCCCGGCATCCACGGCCAATGTCGCATGACTTGCTCCCTTTGTGTCAGGGCGTCAGTTGTAAAGCGGTCGGGGTGGGCAAGGCGACAGTGGAGCTGACGCTTTTTCCTACAATGGCGTCACTCTCTCACCAGGCGCTCTTTGCGAACGGAACATGGCCTCGTCCAAGAAGCCCCAAGACCCGAAGTCCCCCTCCTCCTCCGCCAACACCGGCGCGTCGTCTCACTTGTGGCGATTGCTGGTGCACTTTTTTGCCTGGACCGTTGGCTTGGGGGTGGCGGGCGTGCTGTGCGGGGCCTTGCTGTTGGGCGTGATTTTGTCCATGGCCTATCCGCGCTTGCCCGATGTGGCCAGCCTCTCCCAATACCGACCCAAACAGTCCATGCGCATTTTTTCTGCCGAAGGCCAGTTGCTGGGCGAATTTGGCGAAGAGCGACGCAAGGTGGTGCCCTTTAAAGACATTCCCGTGGTGATGAAGCAAGCGGTGTTGGCCATTGAAGACGCGCGCTTTTATCAGCACGGCGGCGTGGACTACATCGGCCTGGCCCGCGCCAGCTTGGCCAACCTGAGCCGGGCCAAAAGCCAGGGCGCGTCGACCATCACCATGCAGGTGGCACGCAACGTTTACCTGACCACCGAAAAAACGCTGACCCGCAAAATTTATGAGTTGCTGCTCACCCTCAAACTGGAGCACACGCTGTCCAAGGATCAGATTTTTGAGATCTACCTGAACCAGATCTTCCTGGGCCAGCGGGCTTATGGTTTTGCCGCTGCCTGTGAAACCTATTTCGGTCATCCGATTGAAAAAATCACCCTGGCCGAAGCGGCCATGTTGGCGGGTTTGCCCAAGGCCCCTTCGGCTTACAACCCGGTGCGCAACCTCAAGCGCGCCACGATTCGGCAGCATTACATCCTCGACCGCATGGTTGAAAACGGTTTCATCACACCGTCTCAGGCCCAAGCCGCCAAGAAGCAAGTGCTGAAAATCCGCAACGTCAAAACCGAACCCGCCAGCCATGCCGACTACGTGGCCGAAATGGTGCGTCAAATGATGCACCTGCAATACGGCGACGACATCTACACCCGCGGCCTGAACGTGCACACCACGGTGCACTTTGGCGATCAGCAAGCCGCTTATGAATCGCTGCGCGCGGGCATCTTGAATTACGAGTCTCGCCAGCGCTATCGCGGGCCCGAGCGCTACATCGATTTGCCCGCCACCAACGACGAGCGCGACGAAGCCATTGACGATGTGCTGGCCGAACAAGGCGATCGCGGCAACCTGTTGTCGGCGGTGGTGCTCTCTGCCAGCCGCCAAAAGGTCACGGTGGCCCGCCCCGGCGGCGAAACCCTGGTGATTCAAGGTGCAGGGCTCAAGCCCGTGGAGTCGGGCTTGGCGGCCAAGGCGCCCAAAAACATTGCCCTGCGACCGGGCGCCGTGGTTCGCATCTTGCAAAACGAGCAACAGCAATGGAGCATCACCCAGCTGCCCGAGGTCGAAGGCGCCTTCATTGCCATGAACCCCACCGATGGCGCCATCCGCGCCTTGGTGGGTGGCTTTGACTTCAACAAAAACAAGTTCAACCACGTCACCCAAGCCTGGCGCCAGCCCGGGTCGAGCTTCAAGCCGTTCATTTACTCGGCGGCCCTGGAGCGCGGGTTCACGCCGGCCACCGTGGTCAACGATGCGCCCCTGTTTTTTGATGCCACGGCCACCGGTAGCCAGCCTTGGGAGCCGAAAAACTACGACGGCAAGTTTGAAGGACTGATGCCGCTCAAAACGGCCTTGGCCAAATCCAAAAACATGTCGTCCATTCGCGTGCTGCAAGCGATTGGCCCCAGCTATGCCCAAGAGTGGATTGAGCGCTTTGGCTTTGATGCCAACCGCCACCCCCCCTACCTCACCATGGCCTTGGGCGCAGGCTCGGTGACGCCCATGCAATTGGCGGTGGGTTATTCGGTGTTCGCCAATGGCGGGTATCGCGTCAACCCCTACCTCATCACCAAGGTCACCGACCCCATGGGCAAGGTGTTGTCCAAATACACGCCCATTGAGCTCGACGACCACTCCCGCGCCATCGATCCGCGCAATGCATTTGTGTTGTCGACGTTTTTGAATGAAGTCACGCGCAGTGGCACGGCCGCCAAAGCGCAGGTGCAACTCAAGCGCACCGACTTGTATGGCAAGACCGGCACCACCAACGACTCCATGGACGCCTGGTTTGCTGGCTTTCAGCCCACCCTCACGGCCGTCACCTGGATTGGCTACGACACGCCGCGCAAGCTGGGCGACAACGAAACCGGCGGGGGCTTGAGCCTGCCGGTGTGGATTCGTTTCATGCAACACGCGCTGGAAGGGGTGCCCGAAACGCCGCTGCCCATTCCCAAGGGCGTGGTTTACGACGGTGGCGACTGGTTCTTTGCCGAATTCAACCGGCGAACCGGGGTGACCAACCTGGGCGTGGGCGTGACCGCTCAGGAAGCCCCAACGCCCAACCGCACGGAAAAGCGGGAAATCCTCGACTTGTTCAAGAACTGAAGGTCAGGGCCTGCGCCGCTTGGGCGCTGGCATCCGCACTGAGCTGATCCCAAAACAGCCCGGCCCCTTTGGTGTCTTCCCACGACTCGCCTTGCCAGCGGTAGTGGTAGCCGCCACTGCGCGTGGCCAGCCAAATTTCATGCAAGGGCTTTTGCAGGTTGATGACGATTTGGCTGCGATTGGCAAAGGTGAGCGTGATCATGCCGCCCACGCGCTGGTTGTCGATGTCCACCTCGGTGGTCTCGTTGAAGTGGTCGCACAGGGCCTCCACCCGCTTGAGCAAGGTTTCGGCGCGATCCATGAATTCGGTGTCGGTCATGAGAACTACAATTTGGCCATGTCTCAAATCATTGTATGGACCCGGAGAATCGGCGCTGTGGCGCTGGTTTTGTCCCTGATCGGTTGCGGCCAATACGGCCCCTTGTATTTGCCCGAATCCCCCACCCCAACCCAAGCCAGGTGAACCCTTGACCTTCCCCCTTGAGGCCTTGCCGGGCGCTCCGTTTTTGCATCGCGTCGATGGCGACTTGCGCATCGAATCGGTGAGTTTGCGCCAGCTGGCTCAAACCCATGGCACGCCCTTGTTCGTTTACTCCAAGGCCGCCATGTTGGCTGCCCTCGGCGCTTACCAGCGCGGGTTTGCCGGGCGCAACGCCACCATTTGCTATGCCATGAAGGCCAACTCGTCGCTGGCCATCTTGCAGGTGTTTGCCCGTGCAGGTTGTGGTTTCGATGTGGTTTCTGGGGGCGAACTCGCCCGGGTGCTGGCGGCCGGCGGCCAAGCCGATCGGGTGATTTTTTCGGGTGTGGGCAAAACCCCGGCCGAAATGCGCCAAGCCTTGCAAGCGGGCATTGCCTGCTTCAACGTGGAAAGCGAAGCCGAACTCGACGTGCTCAATCAGGTGGCGTTGTCCATGGGCCTGCGCGCACCGGTGAGCTTGCGCGTGAACCCCAACGTCGACGCCAAAACCCACCCCTACATTTCCACGGGACTCAAAGGCAACAAATTCGGCATTGCCCATGAACGCGCCGTGGCGGCCTACCAGCATGCCGCGGCGTTGCCGGGCCTGCGCGTGGTGGGCATCGACTGCCACATCGGGTCTCAAATCACCGAGGTGTCGCCTTACCTCGACGCCATGGACCGCGTCTTGGACTTGGTGCAGGCCATCGAGTCGGCAGGGGTGCCCATTGCGCACATCGACTTCGGCGGTGGCCTGGGCATCAATTACCAAAACGACACGCCGCCCGATGCCGCTGAATTGTGGGCGTTGCTGCTGCAAAAACTGGACGCCCGCGGCTACGGCCAACGGCCTTTGTTCATTGAGCCGGGCCGCTCCTTGGTGGGCAACGCCGGGGTTTGTCTCACCGAAGTGCTCTACCTCAAGCCGGGCGAAGCCAAAAACTTTTGCATCGTCGATGCGGCCATGAACGACTTGCCGCGACCGGCCATGTATGAGGCCTACCACCACATCGAGCCCTTGGTGCAGCGTGCCGAAACCGCAACCACCTACGACGTGGTGGGCCCGGTGTGCGAAAGCGGCGATTGGCTGGGCCGCGACCGCGACTTGGCGGTGCAAGCGGGCGATGTGCTGGCCGTGTGCTCAGCGGGCGCGTATTGCATGGCCATGGCCAGCAACTACAACACCCGGGGGCGGGCCGCCGAGGTGTTGGTCGATGGCGATCAGGTGCACCTCATCCGTCGGCGCGAGTCCCTTGCAGACTTGTGGCGCGATGAGCAGCCCTTGCCCTGAGCCGCCAAACCAGCAAGCCCGCCATCAACGCGCCATACACCCAGACTTCGGCAAAGTCTTGTTTGCCCTCGCGCATCCACCAAAAGTGCACCACGGCCAGCACCGCGCTGGCATACACCAAGCGATGCAGGCGTTGCCACACCGGCACGCCCAAACGCCGCACCGAGGCATTGTTGGAGGTGAGCGCCAACGGCAACATCGTCAACCAGGTCAAGACCCCCACCCAGATGAAGGGCCGCTTGAGCACATCGGCCCACGCATCGGCCCAATCAAAGCCTTGCTCGAACCATGCCCAGCACAGCAGGTGCAACACGCCGTAAATGAACACCGCCACCCCGGTGTATCGGCGCAAGCGCAAGGGGGCCATTGACCCCGTCCAGACTTTCAAGGGCCGCAGCAACAGCACCAACACCAATCCGCGCAAGGCCCACTCGCCCGTGCCACGGGTGAGCGCCTCGGCGGGGTTGGCGCCCAACCCATCGTGAAAGGCTTGCCACAACAACAGCAACCCAGGGCAGGCCAAAACCAGCGCCCAAGCGGGCTTGACCCAAGGGCGCGACCACCACACCGAGGCCATGATCAATAAAAACGCCGCAAGTCCATGCCGGCGTAGAGGTGGCCGACCTCGGCGGCATAGCCGTTGAACATCAAGGTTTTGCGTGGCCGGGCAAACAGGCTGTCTTCGCCAATGCGGCGCTCCTTGGCCTGGCTCCACCGGGGGTGATCCACCTCGGGGTTGACGTTGGAATAAAAGCCATATTCACGTGGCGCCGAGCGCCCCCAAGCCGTGGGTGGTTGTTGCTCCAAGAGGCGGATGCGCACCAGGCTTTTGGCGCTTTTGAAGCCGTATTTCCAGGGCACCACCAAGCGCAGAGGTGCACCGTTTTGCTTGGGCAGAACCTGACCATACAAACCCACGCCCAGCAGGGTGAGCGGGTGCAGGGCCTCGTCCAGTCGCAGGCCCTCCACATAAGGCCAGTCGAGCACGCGCGAGCGCACGCCCGGCATGGTTTTGGGGTCGGCCGCGGACTCAAAAGCCACGTATTTCGCACTGCCCATGGGTTGGGCGCGTTCGATGAGTTTGGACAAGGAATAACCCACCCAAGGAATCACCATGGACCACGCCTCGACACAGCGCAAACGGTAAATGCGCTCCTCCAGCGGGGCCAGTTTGAGCACCTCGTCGAGGCTCAAGGTCAGGGGCTTGTGCACCAAGCCTTCCACGCGCAGCGTCCAGGGGTCGGTCACAAAGGCCGACGACCGCTCGGCGGGGTCGGACTTGTCCATGCCGAATTCGTAGAAGTTGTTGTAGGTGGTGACGTCTTTCCAGGGCGTGGGCTTGTCGAGGGCCACGGCACCGGGCACGGTGCTGCGCACCGTGGTCAGTGCGCGCCCAGCGCCCACGGCGGCTTGGGCATCGCGCTGCGCCCAGCTCGCCAGTGCGAGACCCGCCGCGCCCGTGGCCCAGTGTTGCAACAGGGCGCGACGCCCCCAATACATCGATTCGGGGGTGACCTCGTGCTCTCGCAGGGCCGAAGCGGGTCGAAGGTGTGTGCGCATGGCGGTCTCCGTCAATCGATGTGCCGATTGTGTGCCCAAACAGAAAACGGCCCCGCAGGGCCGCTCATTTCCCTCAAGCGAGTGAGGATCAGCGCAAACCGGCGATGTAGTCGGACACCGCCTGAATTTCTTTGTTGCTGAGTTTGGCTGCCACCAAGGTCATGGCCGCGTTGTTGTTGCGGGTGCCTTCGCGGAAAGCCGTCAGCTGGGCTGCGGTGTAGTCGGCATGCTGGCCGGACAAACGGGGGTATTGGTCAGGAATGCCAGCGCCGGTGGGGCTGTGGCAGCCCGCGCAAGCCGGGATTTGGCGCTCGGCAATGCCACCGCGGTAAATGCGCTCGCCCAGCATCACCAGGTTTTTGTCCTTGGCAAAACCAGGCTTGGCTTGCTGCTGCGACACGTAGGCCGCAATGTTTTGCATGTCTTGGGGGCTCAGGGGTGCGGCCATGCCA
The DNA here is from genome assembly GCA_038126555.1 of Betaproteobacteria bacterium. Classification (GTDB taxonomy): domain Bacteria; phylum Pseudomonadota; class Gammaproteobacteria; order Burkholderiales; family Burkholderiaceae_C; genus Limnohabitans. Next base: position 19,767 of record JAYPFZ010000022.1, on the reverse strand, counting down.
CTCATGATGGCGTTGGCGCGTTTGCCCGATTTGTATTCGGTGAGTTGCTTGGCAACGTAAACCGCATGCTGACCCGCCAGCTTGGGGTTGGCCGGGGTGGTGGAGTTGCCGCCGGTGCCGTGGCATGCCGCACACACGGCATTGAAGGAGGCTTCGCCTTTGGCGACATCGGGCTTGGCGACCTTGGCCGCTTCAGCCGCAACGGCGGGCTGAACCAGAACGGCTGCGGCAAAAGACAGTGCAGCGGTGACAGACAGAAGTTTGGCGATGGGCTTCATGAATCTTGGCCTGATGATCGAGAAAACCGGCGGATTCTACAATGCGTCATGCCTGCTGAGCCCAACGCCCCCTCCTCCCCTGTGCCAAGCCCCCTGGGCGACGGGCTCCCGACCCCTGCGGAAGAACTGCGTCTGGCGCAAGGCTGGTTGCACACCGCCCGGTTTCTCACCACGGCGGCCCAACTGCACCAACTGCCCGATCACGACCACCCCGAGATCGCTTTCGTCGGTCGATCCAACGCCGGCAAGTCCAGTTGCATCAATGTCTTGACGCAACAAAAGCGCCTGGCTTTTGCTTCCAAGACCCCAGGCCGAACCCAGCACATCAACCTGTTTGCGCTGGGCCGCCAAAACCAAACCGATGCGGTGTTGGCCGATTTGCCCGGCTATGGCTACGCGGCTGTGCCCAAAGCCGACAAAGAGCGTTGGCAACAGGTGATGGCCAATTACCTGGTGAGCCGCGCCAATTTGCGGGGCTTTGTCTTGCTGTGCGACCCTCGCCATGGGCTCACCGAGCTCGATGAGGTGTTGCTCAACCTGTTGCGTGAGCGCGTGGCCGATGGCCTGCCCTTTTTGATGCTGCTCACCAAGGCCGACAAACTCAACCGCAGCGAACAACAAAAGGCCTTGTCGATTGCCCGCTTGCAAGCGGGCGGTGGCGAGGTGATGTTGTTTTCAGCCACCAAACGCCAAGGGCTTGACACCGTTTCGCGCCGCTTGTGGCACTGGGTTCACTCGGAAGCGCCAGCCTCGTAAGGCGACGCGCCGCCATCGGGGCGGCTTTTGAAGCGCTGGTGCAGCCAGTGGTATTGCGTCACCCGCTCGCTCACCCAGGTTTGCAACTCTTGGTTCATGCGGGCGGTATCGGCCCAGGCATCGTCGGTGGGGAAATTGCCCCACGCGGGCAACACCTCCAGTGCGTAGCCGTCCGCCGTCAGCCGACACACCATGGGCACCACGCGGGCGCGACCCACACGGGCCAGCCGGGAGAGTGAAGGCACGGTCGCCGCGTCATGCCCAAAAAAAGGCACAAACACCGACTCTTGCGCGCCGTGGTTCAGGTCGGGCAGCAAATACAACACCCCGTTTTGACGCAGCACGCTGCGAATGCCTTGCAAGCCGTCTTCGCGTCGGCACACGCGCACATCGCCAAAGCGACCTCGCCCGGCCAACATCCACGCGTCGACCACCGCGTCGCGCTGCGGCGTGTAAATGGTGGCCAAGGGCCGGTTCACGCGCTGGGTGAGGGCTGTCCAACCGGCATCCAAGCCCACAAAGTGCGGCGCAAACACCACCGTGGGCACCGCCTCATCCAGCTGTTCGGGCTGGCCACACCAGTGCAAACGCTTGGCCAGCACGGGCGCGGGCGCATGCCACAACCACGCGCGGTCGAGCCAGGCCTGGCTAAAGGCCACGAAATGGGCGCGCAACCAGGCCCGGTGCTGAGCTGGCGTGGCTTGCGGAAAACACAGCCGCAGGTTGATCAGCCCCACTCGCCGGCGCCGGCCCGCCAAGGCATACAAGGCCAAGCCCACGCCACGGCCCAAACCCCGCAACACCGGCAAGGGCAACACGGCCAAGAGGCGCATCAGCCTCACGCCCCAGCGACTCATGCGCGTCGCCCTTCGCGGGGTGGTTTGTCGCGGTCATACCCCCACAGGTATTGATCGGGCGCCTGTCGAATCAAGCCCTCAATGGCGGCGTTCATGCCCGACAAGCGCTCGGCCACGGGGCCGGGGCCCTGCGCCCACGCGGCCGCATCGCCCTGGCCAATGTGAATGGTGTAGCGTCCTCCCGCCAAACGCTCGGCCCAGCACACCAACACCGTCGCCCCGGTTTGCTCTGCCAGTTTCAACAACAAGGTCATGGTGTAAACGGGACGACCAAACCAAGGCGCCCACTCGCCCTGACCCAGCGGCGGCACCTGATCGGGCATGATGGCCACGCGCCCCCCTTGGCGCAAAGCCTTGAGCAGCTGGCGCACCCCACTGGCATCGGCAGCGGCGGGCACCACCCCATCTCGCATCCGGGCCTGCGCTTGGATTTGCGCCAGCAGGGCCTTGCGTGACGGGCGAAACAACACCGTGAGCGGGCCCTGCTCGGCCAGACGGACTTCAGCCAGGGCTTGGGCGCCGATTTCCCAGCAACCCAAATGGGGCGACAAAATGATCACGCCCCGACCCCGGGCCATGGCGGCGTCCAGGCGATCCAATCCGTCAAACTGCACCCGATCCAACACCCCCACCCCCGCGGGCCGAGCCCACAGCCACGGCAGTTCAGCCACCATGCGCCCGGTGTGGGCAATGGCGCCACGCACCGAAGACCAAGGCAAGCCCGCCGCGGCCACTTGCGCCCGAAAGCTGCGCCGATAGGCGGGTGACAAGCCCCAAACCAACCAGCCCAAGCCTGCGCCCAGCCCTTGCATCCAAGGCAAGGGCCAACGAGCCAACAAGCGAAAGAGTTGCCACATGGTGGGAATGGAAGGGTGAACGGGACTTGGTATGATTTCGATTGTCGCTGAGTTAATTGATCAACTTGCAGGGCGACGATGCAGCTTCGGTTGCACTGGCGGGCTAACCCGCTCACTGCTAAAGCGTTCGCCAGGTCATTCCGGGTTGGCAACGCCAAACCAAACCAATGAAAGGACCTCACATGGCGAACGATTACCTCTTCACCTCCGAATCCGTCTCCGAAGGCCACCCCGACAAAGTGGCCGACCAAATCTCTGACGCGATTTTGGATGCCATCTTCAAGCAAGACCCCCGCAGCCGCGTGGCCGCTGAAACCCTCACCAACACCGGCTTGGTGGTGTTGGCCGGTGAAATCACCACCAATGCGCACGTGGACTACATCCAAGTGGCCCGCGACACCATCAAGCGCATTGGCTACGACAACACCGAATACGGCATCGACTACAAGGGCTGTGCCGTCATGGTTTGCTACGACAAGCAATCCAACGACATCGCCCAAGGCGTGGACCACGCCAGCGACGACCACCTGAACACCGGCGCCGGCGACCAAGGCCTGATGTTTGGCTACGCTTGCGACGAAACGCCCGAGCTCATGCCCGCGCCCATTTATTACGCCCACCGCTTGGTGGAGCAGCAAGCGCACAAGCGCCGCGACGGCTCCATGCCCTTTTTGCGCCCCGATGCCAAAAGCCAGGTGACCATGCGTTACGTGGACGGCAAGCCCCACAGCATCGACACCGTGGTGTTGTCCACCCAGCACAGCCCTGACCAATCTGAGACCTCCACCAAGATGAAGGCCAGCTTCACCGAAGCCATCATCGAAGAGATCATCAAGCCTGTGTTGCCCCAGGAATGGCTCAAGGACACCCAGTTCCTGATCAACCCCACCGGCCGTTTTGTGGTCGGCGGCCCCCAGGGCGATTGCGGCCTGACCGGGCGCAAAATCATTGTGGACACTTACGGCGGCGCATGCCCGCACGGCGGTGGCGCGTTCAGCGGCAAAGACCCCACCAAAGTGGACCGCTCGGCCGCTTATGCCTGCCGCTACGTGGCGAAAAACATCGTGGCCGCCAAGCTGGCCACCAAGTGCCAAATTCAGGTGGCCTATGCCATTGGCGTGGCGCGCCCCATGAACATCACGGTCAACACCATGGGCACCGGCGTCATTCCCGACGACCAAATCGCCGCCTTGGTGAACCAGCATTTCGATTTGCGCCCCAAAGGCATCATTCAAATGCTCGATTTGCTGCGCCCCATCTACGAAAAGACCGCTGCTTACGGCCACTTTGGTCGCAACGACACCGACTTCAGCTGGGAAGCCACCGACAAAGCCCAAGTCTTGCGTCAAGCCGCTGGCTTGAAGTGATGCCCAGCTTCGCCGGTTGATCTCGGGGCCCGTCCATGTCCACCTTGTTGGCCATCACGGGCCCCATTTATTTGATCGTCGCCATTGGCTACCTGTGCGTGCGCGCGGGTTGGTTTGCCAAAGCGGATTTGAAGGTCTTGGGCCAGTTTGTCCTGCGCGTGGCCCTGCCCGCGCTGATCTTCAACGCCGTGTCTTCCAAATCGTTGGCCGACATCGTGCAGCCGCAATACCTGCTGGTCTTTGCCGGTGCTTCCTTGGTCACCCTGGCGCTGGGGCTGGCCTGGGCCCGTTGGGTCATGGGGTATTCGCCCGCGCAAGCGGGCATTCTGGGCATGGGCATGGTGTGCCCCAACAGCGGCTACGTGGGGTTTCCCATCGTGCTGCTGACCTTGCCTGCTGTCGCGGGCATGGGCCTGGCCCTGAACATGCTCGTGGAAAACCTGCTGCTGATTCCACTCACCTTGATGCTGGCCGCCCGGGGCCATTCCCCCGCACCTTGGCATCGCCTGATTCGCCAATCGCTGCGCGACTTGATCAAAACCCCGTTCATCTTGGCCTTGGTGCTGGGCTTGATGATGTCGCTCTTGGGCCTGCACTTGCCCGAGGTGATGCAGCGCATGGTGCATTTGCTGGCCAATGCCAGTGCTGGTGTGTCGCTGTTCATCATCGGCGGTTCGCTCGCCGGACTGAGCCTGCGCGGCCTGTGGGGCTACATCAGCCCCATTTTGGTGGGCAAGCTCCTGATCCAACCAGGGCTGGTGGCCCTGGGGCTGTGGCTCTGGAACCAAAGTGGGTTGCCCGTCATGTCGCACGACTTGCAAACCGCCGTGCTGCTGTTTTCGGCCATGCCCATCATGGGCATTTACCCCCTCATGGCCATGCGACACGGCCTTCAAGACGAAAGCGCAGCCGCCCAATTGGCCTCGACGGTGCTGTCTTTTGTCACCGTTTCGGCCCTGCTGGCCCTCATCCGCTGAGCGCCCTGGCCGCGCTGATGGCATTGCCCCTTCGAATCCCCGGGTTTCCCCTGAGGCCTTGAAATCCCAGCAACTGCCCTTATCATTAGCACTCAAGAGCGGCGAGTGCTAACACCACAGTCAGCCCGTGGCTCGGAAACCGCCCCAATTGGGGCTTGTCCTTTTAAACACTGCTTCATTGAGTGGAGAAACCATGAAACTGCGTCCCCTGCACGACCGCGTCATCGTTAAGCGCGTCGACAGCGAAACCAAAACCGCCTCTGGCATCGTGATTCCTGATGCCGCCGCCGAGAAGCCCGACCAAGGTGAAATCCTGGCCGTGGGTCCTGGCCGCCGCAACGACAAGGGCGAACTCGTGGCCCTGAACGTGAAAGTGGGCGACCGCGTGCTGTTTGGCAAATACAGCGGCCAAACCGTCAAGGTCGATGGCGAGGAACTCCTTGTCATGAAAGAAGAAGACCTGTTCGCAGTCGTCGAGTGACCCCAACCGCATTGAATCTGGAGAAATAACAAATGGCAGCAAAAGACGTAATTTTTGGCGGCGAAGCCCGCGCCCGCATGGTTGAGGGTGTGAACATCCTGGCCAACGCTGTGAAAGTGACCCTGGGCCCCAAAGGCCGCAACGTGGTGCTCGAGCGCTCCTTTGGCGCCCCCACCGTGACCAAGGACGGTGTGTCCGTGGCCAAAGAAATCGAACTCAAAGACAAGCTCCAAAACATGGGCGCTCAGATGGTCAAGGAAGTGGCTTCCAAAACCTCTGACAACGCTGGCGACGGCACCACCACCGCCACCGTGTTGGCCCAGTCCATCGTGCGCGAAGGCATGAAATACGTGGCCGCTGGCATGAACCCCATGGACCTCAAGCGCGGCATCGACAAAGCCGTGGCCGCCTTGATCGAGCAGCTGAAAAAAGCCTCCAAGCCCACCACCACCAGCAAGGAAATTGCTCAAGTGGGTTCCATCTCTGCCAACAGCGACGAGTCCATCGGCAAGATCATTGCTGACGCCATGGACAAAGTGGGCAAAGAAGGCGTGATCACCGTGGAAGACGGCAAGTCCCTGCAAATCGAACTCGACGTGGTCGAGGGCAGGCAGTTTGACCGCGGCTACCGGTCGCCCTACTTCATCAACAACCCCGAGAAGCAAGCCGCTTTGATGGACAACCCCTTCGTGTTGTTGTTCGACAAGAAAATCAGCAACATCCGCGACCTGTTGCCCACGCTCGAAGCCGTGGCCAAAGCCGGCCGTCCCCTGCTGATCATTGCTGAAGAAGTCGAAGGCGAAGCCCTGGCCACCTTGGTGGTCAACACCATTCGCGGCATCCTCAAAGTGGTGGCCGTGAAGGCACCTGGCTTCGGCGATCGCCGCAAAGCCATGCTCGAAGACATCGCCATCCTCACCGGCGGCAAAGTCATCAGCGAAGAAGTGGGCCTCACCCTCGAGAAAGTGCAACTCACCGACTTGGGCCAAGCCAAGCGCGTGGAAGTGGGCAAAGAAAACACCACCATCATCGATGGCGCTGGTGCTGCCGCTGACATCGAAGCCCGCGTGAAGCAAATCCGCGTGCAAATCGAAGAAGCCACCTCCGACTACGACCGCGAGAAGCTGCAAGAGCGCGTGGCCAAGCTGGCTGGCGGCGTGGCCGTCATCAAAGTGGGCGCCGCCACCGAAGTCGAAATGAAAGAGAAAAAAGCCCGCGTGGAAGATGCCCTGCACGCCACCCGCGCTGCGGTGGAAGAAGGCATTGTGGCCGGCGGTGGCGTGGCCCTGTTGCGCGCCCGTCAGGCGGCTGGTGCCATCAAGGGTGACAACGCCGACCAAGACGCTGGCATCAAGCTGGTGTTGAAGGCCATCGAAGCCCCCTTGCGCGAAATCGTCTACAACGCCGGTGGTGAGCCCTCTGTGGTGGTCAACGCCGTGTTGGGTGGCAAAGGCAACTACGGCTTCAACGCCGCCAACGACACCTATGGCGACATGATCGAAATGGGTATTTTGGATCCCACGAAAGTGACCCGCACCGCGCTGCAAAACGCCGCTTCTGTGGCCAGCCTGATGCTGACCACCGAGTGCATGGTCGCCGAAGCCCCCAAAGACGAAGCCGCTGCTCCGGCCATGCCCGACATGGGTGGCATGGGCGGCATGGGTGGCATGGGCATGTAATGTCCCCAGGCCCTTCCGGCGTCGGCCGGAATGTCCCTCCAACCCCGCGGTTCCCCGCGGGGTTTTTTTATGCCTGAGGCTGAGGCGGGCCAGGGCCGATCAGGCCGCGCGCATCAAGGCTTCAAGCTTGAGCGTGTCGGCGGTGAAGGCCCGAATGCCTTCGGCCAGCTTCTCAGTGGCCATGGCGTCCTCGTTCATGGCGAAGCGGAAACTGGCCTCTTGATGGTGCAGGGCCGGCAACTCCATGAGCCGCGCCTGCGCCGGGCTGAGCAAGCGCGCCACGGGCGCCTCGCTGCGCTGCAATTGCGCCAGCAGTTCGGGGCTGATGGTCAGCAAGTCACAGCCGGCCAGGGCCAGCACTTGCCCCACGTTGCGAAAACTCGCCCCCATCACCTCGGTGGCCACACCATGGCGCTTGTAGTGGTTGTAGATGCGCGCCACCGATTGCACGCCCGGGTCGTTCACGCCTGCGCGGGCGGCTTCGTCCCAGCTGCTGCCTGCCGATTGTTTGTACCAGTCGTAAATGCGCCCCACAAAGGGTGAAATGAGCTGCACGCCAGCGTCGCCACAGGCCACGGCCTGCGCAAACGAAAACAACAAGGTGAGGTTGGTGTGAATGCCTTCGCGCTCGAGTTGCGCGGCAGCTTGAATGCCTTCCCAGGTGGCCGCAATTTTGATCAACACCCGCTCGCGCGGCACCCCAGCTTGGTCATACAGCGCCATGATGCGCTGCGCCCGCGCCACGGTCGCGGCGGCATCGAAACTCAAGCGGGCATCCACCTCGGTGGACACGCGCCCAGGAATCAAGCGCAAGATTTCGCAGCCGAATCGCACCAGCAAATGGTCCATGGCCAAGCCCAAATCGGCCTGCCCGCGTTCGGCCATGACTTGCGCCAGCAAGGGCGCGTAGTCGGGCTTTTGCACCGCTTTGAGGATCAACGACGGATTGGTGGTGGCGTCTTGCGGCGCGAAGGCGGCCAGCTGGTGAAAGTCGCCGGTGTCGGCAACCACCACCGTGTGGGCTTTGAGGGCATCGAGTTGGTTCATGGCTGGGAATTATCCGGGGCTTTCGTTTTCGCCTACAGTTGCCCCCATGAAGAACGTGTTGGTGCTGGGTGGAACGGGGTTTGTGGGGCGTCATGTGTGTGCCGCCCTGCATCGACTGGGCGTGCGCGTCACCGTGCCCACGCGTCGCTTGCCCCACGCCCGCGCCATCCAAGTCTTGCCCAACGTCACCGTGGTTCCCGCTGACGTGCACGACCCCAAAGCCCTCGCCGCCCTGCTGCCTGGGCAAGCGGCCGTGATCAACCTCGTGGCCATCTTGCACGGCAACGAGGAAAGCTTCGACCGGGTGCATGTCCAACTGCCTGCCCGCCTGGCCCAAGCGGCCGCGCAAGCCGGGGTGCAGCGCTTGGTGCACGTGAGTGCCTTGGGCGCCGACCTGCAAGCGGCCTCGCTGTATCAACGCAGCAAAGCACAGGGCGAACGGGCCCTGCAATCGGCCGCCAAAGCCCATGGGCTGAACCTGAGTCTCGTGCGGCCCAGCGTGATTTTTGGCCGCGACGACCGCTTCATCAATTTGTTTGCCAGCCTGCAAGCCATCGCCCCCTGGGTGCCTTTGGCCGGCGCACACACCCGATTCCAACCGGTGTGGGTGCAAGACGTGGCCCAGGCCGTGGCTCAGGCCTGCGTGCAGTCCAACGCCCAAGGGCAAACTTACGAAGCCGTGGGCCCCGAGGTGTTCAGCTTGGCTGACCTGGTGCGCCATGCCGGCGCGTGGGCGGGCCACCCAAGGCCCATCCTGCCCCTGCCCCATGCGCTGGGCTGGATGCAAGCCTTGCTCATGGAGTGCCTCCCCGGTGAACCCCTCATGAGCCGGGACAACCTCGCCTCCCTGCAAACCGACAACGTGGCCACCGGCCGCCTGCCCAACTTGAGTGCCTTGGGCATCCACAAACCCCGCGCCTTGGGGGCCGTTTTCCCCTTGCCCCCATGAGTGCGCCGCGCACGTATTTGGTGGGGGGTGCCGTGCGCGACGCCTTGTTGGGCGTCACGGGCAGCGATCGCGACTGGGTGGTGGTGGGCGCCACGGTTGCACACATGCTCGATCAGGGCTTTGTGCCAGTGGGCAAAGACTTCCCCGTTTTTTTACACCCCGTCACCAAAGAAGAACACGCCCTGGCCCGCACCGAGCGCAAAACCGCGCCGGGCTATCACGGCTTTGTGTTTCATGCCGATGCGAGCGTGAGCCTCGCCGACGACCTCGCACGCCGCGACCTCACCATCAACGCCATGGCCCAAGATGAAGACGGTGCGTTGATCGACCCGTTTCAAGGGCAACGCGATTTGCAAGACCGGGTGCTGCGCCACGTCAGCCCCGCGTTTGCCGAAGACCCGGTGCGCATCCTGCGCCTGGCGCGCTTCGCGGCCCGCTTTCCCACGTTCAGCGTCGCACCTGAAACCCTCGCCCTCATGCGCGACATGGTTCAAGCCGGCGAGGTGCAAGCGCTGGTGGCCGAACGGGTCTGGCAAGAGTGGGCCAAAGGCCTCATGGCCGCACGCCCCTCCCGCATGGTGGAGGTGCTGCGGGAGGTGGGGGCCCTGAAGGTCTTGATGCCCGAACTCGACGCCTTGTTTGGCGTGCCGCAACCGCCCGCGCACCACCCCGAAATCGACACCGGCCTGCACGTGCTGATGGTGTTGGACGCGGCTGCCCGTGCCCAGGCCCCCCTGGAAGTCCGTTTCGCTTGCCTTTGCCACGATCTGGGCAAAGGCACCACCCCCCGCGACGCCTGGCCGCGTCACTTGGGCCACGAATCCCGCAGCTTGCCCTTGCTCAAGGCCGTGGGTGAGCGTTGGCGCGTGCCCCTGGCTTGCAAGGAATTGGCGCAGGTGGTGGCCGCCGAGCATGGCCACATTCACCAATGCCTGAGCCTGGGCGAAGCCGCCTTGTTGCGCTTGCTCCAGCGCTGCGACGCCTTGCGTCGCCCCGAGCGGTTTGAGCTGGTCTTACAAGCGGGCGAGGCCGACGCGCGCGGCCGAGCCGCACGAGACCCCGCCGCGTCCCCGCAGGTCCAGCGCCTGCGCCAAGCCCTGCAAGCGGCGCTGTCGGTGGACACTGCGAGCCTCGCCGCCCAAGCCCAAGCGCAAGGCCTGAGCGGCCTGGGGGTGGCCCGTCACATCGAGGCCGCCCGAGCCGCACAAATTCGACAGCAAGTCATGATTTAGAACCAAAAATTCAACTCAAATACATGGTTTTGAATTAATATCGGCGCCCCATCACCACCCCGAGGCTGACCCGCATCAGCCCCCTCGTCGAATGAGCACCGTGCACTTGGCCTCTTACACCGGCACCCACGAGGGGTGGGCTGGCTGGGTCAACCGGGGCATTCGTTGGCTGGACAAAACGCCCTACAGCCACACCGAAATTTGCCTCAACAACCCCTTGACGCAAGTCACCACCTGCCTGTCGAGCTCGGGCGTGGACCACGGGGTGCGGGCCAAAGACATGCAACTGAACCCCGACAAATGGGCGGTGTTGCCCCTGCCTTGGATCACCGCCGGGCAAGTCATGGCCCACTTCATGGCAACCCGAGGCCAAGGCTACGACTATTGGGGCGTGGGCCGCTTTGGCCTGCCTTTTTTGATGCGCGAGCACCCCTCCCGCTGGTTTTGTTCCGAATGGTGCGCCACGGCCATGGGCATCCAAGAGGGCTGGCGTTTATCCCCGGCTGGCCTGCACCTGACGGCCCTCGCACTGACCCGCCAACACGGTCGCCAACAGGCCCAATGACGCGATCAACGACGCGATCACTGCGCGATCACAAACCCATGAGGTTTTTCAGCAGCTGGTTGTGGGCTTGCAGCAGTTTGGCCCCATCGTTCACCGCCGCCAGCTCCGCGTTGAGCGAACTGGTCTGCGCCAGAATCACATTCAAATAACTCACCGTGCCCGCCTGATACTGCGCTTCGGTGAGGCTCAGGTTGCGCCGTGCCGCTTGCAAGGCATCGGCACGCCAACGCACTTGCTCCTGCAAATTGGCGGCCAGCACCAGGTTGTCTTGCACCTCTTGCAAGGCGGTGAGCACCGTTTGGCGGTAGGCGGCAGCGGCTTGGTCCAATTGCCCCAGAGCACCTTCGGTGGCCGCGCGGCGAGCACCACCATCGAGCAGGTTCAAGGCCATGGTGCCGCCCAAGCTCCACAGTCGCGCGGGCGTGGTCAACAGATTGGCCAAATCGGCGCTGCGGTAACCCGCCGAGGCGTTGAAGCTCACCGTCGGGAAAAACGCTTTTTGCGCCACGCCCACATTGGCCTGCGCCGCCAACACACTGGCTTGGGCCGAGGCCACATCTGGGCGGCGCTGCAACACATCGGCTTGCACCACCGCGGGCAGGGGCTGGACCTTGGGCAGCTGCCCCGTGGACACCCAGGCCAGGCTGGCCGGGTCCTCTCCCATCAACACCGCCAGGGCATTGAGCAATTGCGCATGCGTGCTTTGCGTCTCCAGGCCTTGGGCCTGGGTGTTGCGCCATTGCAAGCGGGCCTGGATGACGTCTTGCATCGATGACACCCCCGCTTGCTCACGCGCTTCGGTGAGTTCCAAGGCGCGCTGCTGGGCCGAGGCATTGGCTTGCAACACCTGCAGCTGTCGCTCCGCTGCCCGCAACTGCACATACAGCTGCACCAACGTGGCCTGCGCCGACAAGCGCGCCAAGGCCAAGTCGGCCTGGCTGGCCACCCAACGCGCTTGGGACGCACGCTCGGCGTCGGCCAGACGGCCCCACACATCCAGCTCCCACGACATGGGCGCCGTCAGGCTGAGGCTGCGCGCGGCGGCGGCCGTGCCCGTTTGGCTGCGGGTCACCCCCGCTTGCACCGACAACGTGGGCCACAAACTGGCTTGGCTGGCTTGCAAGGCCGCTTGGGCTTGACGCACTTTGGCGCTGGCGATTTGCATGCCGGGGTTGCGGGTCAACAAGCGCGCTTGCAAGCCGTTGAGGGTGTCATCGCCCCAGGCCAGCCACCAGGCTTTGGCTGGGTCGACCGGCGCCACTGGGGCCACCACGGGTTGGGCAGCGGGGGTGGCGCGCCAACTGGCACAGCCACCGAGGGATCCCAGCAGCGCCAAAGACACCCCGAATGCGCCCCAACGGCGAGCCCCAGCCGGCTTCATGAAATCAAGACGCATGTTGGGAAACCTCCATCGCCACCGGGGCCGCACGTCGCCGCCCATTGAACCACTCGCGCAAACGCTCGAGACCGACAAACACCACCGGGGTGGTGTAGAGCGTGAGCCATTGACTCACCAACAACCCCCCCACCACCGACAAACCCAAGGGCTGGCGCAACTCGGCCCCATCGCCCGTGCCCAGTGCCAGCGGCAGTGCGCCCAGCAAGGCCGTGGCCGTGGTCATGAGAATGGGGCGCGCGCGCAGCAAAGCCCCTTTGAAAATGGCTTGCGCCGCCGTGGCCCCCGCCCGTTGTCGGACCAGAGCGAAGTCAATCATGAGGATGGCGTTTTTCTTGACAATGCCCACCAGCAGCATCACCCCAATGAAGGCCACCAGCGAGAACTCGCTGCCAAAGGCCATGAGGGCCAACAAGGCCCCCACCCCCGCCGAGGGCAGGGTGGACAAAATCGTCAAGGGGTGCCACAGGCTTTCATACAGCACCCCCAGCACGATGTAGAGGGTGAGCAAGGCCGCCGCAATCAGCCAGGGCTGGCTGGACAGCGACGACTGAAACGCGCCCGCATTGCCAGAGAACGCCCCCCGCACGGCTATCGGCATCTTCAACTCGGCGATGGCCTGGTTCACGGCCTCGGTGGCCTCGGACAGCGACACCCCTTCGGCCAAATTGAAGCTGAAGGTGTCCGAGGGCACGCCGCCATCGTGGCTCACGCTGAGCGACGAATTGGAGAGCTCCACATGGGCCACTTGCGACAAAGGCACCACCCGCCCTTGTCGCCCCACCACTTGCAAGTGCTGCAACACGTTCGGGCTGGTGAGCCACTCCGGGCTCAACTCCAAAACCACGCGGTATTGGTTGAGTGGGTTGTAAATCACACCCGCCAGTCGCTGACTGAACGCATTGGTGAGGGTGGTGCTCACATCGCGCATGGTGAGGCCGTGCCGGGCCAGCGCCTCGCGGTCGATGACCAAGCGCGTGCTGAGCCCCCGCTCCTCGTAGTCGGTGGCAATGTCGGTGAGCGCATCGAGCTTGGACAAGGCCAAGCGGATCTTGGGCTCCCATTCGCGCAACTGCGCCAAATCGTCGGACTTGACCGTGAACTCATATTGCGAGTCGCTCATGCGCGCGCCCATGCGAATGTCTTGCGCGGGCACCAAAAACACGCGCGCGCCCGGTTCGCGTGCCAGCGCGCGGCGCATGCGGGCCACAAAAGCATTGGCACTGTCTTGGCGCTCGGCCAAGGGCTTGAGGGTGACGAACATCACCGCCACGTTGCGACTGCGCCCGCCGGTGTAGCCAATCACATGGGCCACCGCCGGGTCGCGCCCAATGACGCCCATGAAATGCGTCAAGCGCTCTTGCATCGCTTCGAAGGACACGCTTTGATCGGCGCGCACCGCCCCAAACACACGGCCCGTGTCCTGTTGCGGGAACAAGCCCTTGGGAATGAGGCGATACAAGCTGACATTCAAGGCAATGGTGAGGGCCAGCAACACCAGCATGGTGAGCGGATGCCGCAGCGACCAGGCCAAAGTCTGCCGATACCAGCGGCGCAAGCGCCTGGGTTGTCGCGTCGCCGGGGGTGTCGTCGCGGGGCGAGACAACCACTGCGCGCACAGCATGGGCGTGGTGGTGAGCGACACCACCATGCTCACCAGAATGGCCGCCGACAGCGTGACCGCGAATTCGTGGAACAAGCGCCCCAGCACGCCCCCCATGAACAAAATGGGAATGAACACCGCCACCAGCGACAAGCTGATGGACACGATGGTGAAAGCAATTTCGCGGGTGCCCTGAATCACCGCTTGCGCCAAAGGCAAGCCGCGCTCCAGGTGGCGCGACACGTTCTCCACCACCACGATGGCGTCATCCACCACAAAACCCGTGGCGATGGTGAGGGCCATCAGGGTGAGGTTGTTCAGGCTAAAGCCCAAGAGGTGCATGCACACCACCGCGCCCAGCAAAGACAGGGGCAAGGCCAGGCTGGGAATCAGCGCGGCGCGCCAACGGCGCAAAAACAAAGCCACCACCAACACCACCAAGCCTGCGGAAATGGCCATGGCTTTTTGGATTTCAGCCAAAGAGGCGCGGATGGTGGGGGTGCGGTCTTGCACCACCTCCAAACGAATGTCGGAGGGAATGCCAGCCTTGAGTTGGGGCATCAAGGCCTTGATCTTGTCCACCGTTTGAATGACGTTGGCGTCGGGCTGTTGGTAAACCACCAGCATCACCGCCGGCTGCCCATCAACGGCCCCATAGACGCGGCTGTTTTGCACCGAGGCACTCACCTCGGCCACATCGCGCACCCGCAAAGCCGCGCCATTGACATGCCGAATGATGAGGTCACCAAATTCTTGCGGGGTGCGGGCCTGGTCGTTGGCCTCGATTTGCCACGACTGGTCGCCCTGCTCCACCACCCCTTTGGGTCGGTGGGTGTTGCCCGCCACCAGCGCGGCGCGCACATCCTCCAGCGACAAGCCATGCGCCATCAGTTGGGAGGGCCGAACATTGACTCGCACCGCTGGCAAGGCGCCTCCGCCCAAGGTCACCTGACCCACCCCTTCCACTTGCGACAAGCGTTGCGCGAGCAAGGTGGAGGCCACGTCATACAAGCTGCCCCGCGAGCGGGACGGCGAGGTGAGGGCCAAGATGAGGATGGGGGCGCTGGCGGGGTTGACCTTGCGGTAGGTGGGCATGCCCGGCATGCCACTGGGCAACAACGGGCGCGCCGCATTGATGGCGGCTTGCACCTCGCGCGCCGCATCGTCGATGTTGCGCGAGAGGTTGAACTGCAAGCTCACGCGGGTGCTGCCGTCGCTGGAATACGAGGTCATTTCGTTGACCCCCGAGATGGCGCCCAGGCTGCGCTCCAAGGGCGTGGCCACGGTCGCCGCCATGGTCTCGGAGCTGGCCCCGGGCAAACTGGCGCTCACCGAGATGACGGGAAACTCCACCCGCGGCAAGGACGCCACGGGCAATTGGAAATAAGCCAGCACCCCCGCGATCGCCACGCCCAAGCTCAGCAGCGTGGTCGCCACAGGTCGAAAGGTGGCCCATTGCGCGGGGTTCATGCGCGCCCCCGCCAACCTTCAAACCACAAATAAATCACAGGGGTGGTGAACAAGGTCAGCCACTGGCTCACCACCAGGCCGCCCACCAGCGTGATGCCCAAGGGGTGGCGCAACTCACTGCCCACGCCCGTGCCCAACATCAGGGGCAAGGCCCCCAAGAGGGCACACAAGGTGGTCATCAAAATCGGTCGAAAACGCAACAAACAGGCTTGCTCGATGGCGGCCCGTGCGCTCATGCCCTGCTGACGCTGGGCGTCGAGCGCGAAGTCGATCATCATGATGGCGTTTTTCTTGACGATGCCAATCAACAAGATGATGCCAATCACGGCAATCAAGCCCAAGTCGGTGTCGGAGACCCACAAGGCCATCAACGCCCCAATGGCCGCCGACGGCAAGGTCGACAAGATGGTGATGGGGTGGATGTAGCTCTCATACAGCACCCCCAGCACGATGTACATGGTGATGACGGCCGCCAGAATCAGCCACAAGGTGTCCGACAAGCTGGCCCGAAACGCCAAGGCCGCGCCTTCAAACTGCCCGCTGATGGACGCGGGCAAGCCTTGGGCTTGCAAGCGGGCATAGGCCGCCTCGATGGTGCGAACGGCCTCGCCCAAAGACGCCTCGGGTGCGGGGTCAAAGGTCAGCGTCACGGCTGGGTATTGCCCCGCCCGCGTGAGCGTCAACACGGCCGGACGAATGTCCACCCGCGCCACACTCGACAAGGGTACGGGTCGCCCGCCGGTGCCCGCCACGTGAATGCGATCCAAGGCCAGGGGCCCATCGGTGAACTGGCCTTGCGCCTC
The DNA here is from genome assembly GCA_038126555.1 of Betaproteobacteria bacterium. Taxonomy (GTDB): domain Bacteria; phylum Pseudomonadota; class Gammaproteobacteria; order Burkholderiales; family Burkholderiaceae_C; genus Limnohabitans. The sequence goes on along the minus strand of JAYPFZ010000022.1, from coordinate 3,450 downwards.
CAGCACCACCCGGTATTGGTTGCTTTGCGTGAAGATGGTGGACACCAAGCGCTGGCCAAAGGCGCTGTAGAGCGCACTGTCCACCGCCGACACACTCACCCCCAAGCGGCTGGCGGCGTCGCGATCAATCGTCACAAAGGCCTGCAAGCCCTGGTCTTGCCAATCGGTCAGGGCTGTGGCGAGGGCAGGCGCATCGGCCAGCTCGGTGGCCAGGCGCTGTGCCCACTGCGCGAGTTCGCGCTCATCGGGGCCATTCATCAAAAAACGGTAGGGGGTGCGTGACACCTGGTCTTCAATGGTGAGGTCTTGCACGGGCTGCCAGAACACCTGCAAACCTTGCGCGCCCGGGGCACTTTGAGCGAGCGTGCTCAGCCGAGTCAGCACTGCATCGAGGTCATCGCGCTGGGCTTTGGGTTGGAGCTGCACGCTCAGTCGCCCCCGGTTGAGGCTGGGGTTTTGGCCATCCACCCCAATGAAGGCGCTCACGTGCGCCACCGCCGGGTCTTGCAACAAGGCTTGGCTCAAGGCTTGCTGGCGCTGGGCCATGGCCGAGAACGAGATGGACTGCTCGGCTTGGGTGAAGCCTTGCACCAAGCCCGTGTCTTGCCGAGGGAAAAAACCTTTGGGCACCCACACATACAAAGCCACGGTGAGCGCCACGGTGAGGCCAAACACCCCCAAGGTGGGGCCAGGGCGGTTCAGCACCCAGTTCAATCGGCGGCCATAGGCGGCGATCCAGGGCGTGAGCCAATCGGTGGCACTGGGGTCGTGGCCCACCTGCTGGCGTTGGCGCCCCAGCCAATGCGCACACAGCATGGGGGTGAGCGTGAGCGACACCACGGCAGAAATGAGAATGGACACCGCCAAGGTGATGGCGAACTCGTGAAACAAGCGCCCGGCCACGCCGCTCATGAACAGAAGCGGAATCAGCACCGCCACCAAGGAGAAGGTGAGCGAAATGATGGTGAAGCCAATTTGCCGGGCCCCATCCATGGCCGCCTGAATGGGGCTGCGCTCCGGGTGATCGCTTTGGTGCCGGGCAATGTTCTCGATCATCACGATGGCGTCGTCCACCACAAACCCCGAGGCAATCGTGAGGGCCATGAGGGTGAGGTTGTTGATGGAAAAGCCCGCCAAATACATCACGCCAAAGGTGCCCACCAGCGACAGGGGCACCACCACCGCGGGAATGGCGGTGGCGGCCAGGTTGCGCAAAAACAAAAAGATGACCCCGACCACCAAGGCCACGGCCAACATCAGCTCGAACTGCACATCGCGCACCGAGGCGCGAATCGTGTCGGTGCGGTCACTCACCACCTGAAGGTCCACCGATTCGGGCATGGCCGCACGCAATTGCGGCAACAGCTTGTGAATGCGCTCCACGGTGTCAATGACGTTGGCGCCCGGCTGGCGCTGAATGTTGAGCAACACGGCCGGTTGGCCATCGGCCCAGGCGGCAGCCCTGGCGTTTTCCGGGGCCTCCACCACATCGGCCACATCGCCCAGGCGCAAGGGGTTGCCGTTTTTGTAGGCCAAGATCAATTGGGCATAGTCTTGCGGCGACTGCAGCTGATCGTTGGCATCCAGCGACGAGGCGCGATTGGGGCCATCGAAAGTGCCCTTGGGGAAATTGACATTGGCGCCGGCAATCGCGGCGCGCACGTCCTCGAGGGTGAAGCCCGAGGCGGCCAGCGCCTGGGTGTTGACCTGCACGCGCACCGAGGGGCGCCGGGCCCCGGCGATGCTCACCAGACCCACCCCTTGCACCTGCGACAAGCGCAAAGCCAAGCGGTTTTCCACCAGGTCGTGGACCCGGGTGATGGGCAAGGAGGGCGAACTCAGCGACAAGGTCAGCACCGGCGCATCGGCCGGGTTGACCTTGTTGTAAACCGGCGGCATGGGCATGTCGCTGGGCAAGAGGTTCGAGCCCGCGTTGATGGCCGCTTGCACCCCTTGCTCGGCCACATCCAATGCCGTGTCCAGTGAAAAGCGCAAGGTGATGGTGGCCGCGCCACCGGCACTGACCGAGGTCATTTGGTCGAGCCCCGGCATTTGCCCAAACTGCCGCTCCAAGGGGGCCGTCACGCCAGTGGCCATCACGTTGGGGCTGGCGCCGGGATAGAGGGCGCGCACCTGGATGGTGGGGTAGTCCACTTGCGGCAGGGACGACACCGGCAACCAGCGATACGCCAGCAAGCCGCTGAGCAGCAATGCCAGCATCAGCAGCGACGTCGCCACCGGGCGAACGATGAACGGTCGCGAGACGTTCACGGTTGCTGACGCCCCGCTGCGGCGTTGGGGTCAATCACGCTCACCAAGGTGCCCTTGCGCAGCCGGTCAGCGCCGTCGGTGACCACCCGTTGCCCAGGCTCCAGTGCGCCCTTCACCGCCTGCCAGTCGTCCTCCACGGCCAGCAACTCCACCTTCACCGGGGTGACTTTTTGATCGGCACCCACCACATACACAAAGGTGCCGATGGCCCCACGCTGAATGGCCGCCGTGGGCACCGCCAAACTTTGCTTCAAGTCGTTGAGCAACAGGCGAATGTTGGCGAACTGATTGGGAAACAAACGCCCATCGCGGTTGGGCAAAGCGGCCTTGACCTTGAGCGTGCCGGTGGCGGTGTCGATGGCGTTGTCGGTGCTGTCCACCACGCCTGTGGCGAGCATCGCTTGATCGTCCCGGCTCCAGGCCTGCACCGTCACCGGTTGCTGGGCGCGCAACTTGCGCAACAACTCACTCACCTGCACTTCGGGCACCGCAAACACCGCCGCCATGGGGTGGGTTTGGGTGATGCTCACCAAGCCGTTGGGGTCGCTGCTGCGCACCAAGGCCCCGAGGTCCGCTTGCTTGAGGCCCAAGCGCCCGGCAATGGGCGCACGCACCTCGGTGTAACTGCGCTGCAGTTGAGCCAGCCCCAACTGGGCCCGGCCCGCTTCCACCGTGCCTTGCAACTGGCGCACCAAGGCCGCTTGGGTTTCCACCTGCTGGCGCGCAATGGCGCCTTTGGCCAGCAAGTCTTCGTAACGCTTGAGGTCGAGTTGGGCATTGGCCAATTGGGCCGAGTCTTTGGCCAGTTGACCTTGGGCTTGCAACACCTGGGCCTCGAAGCTGCGGGCGTCCACGCGGGCCAGCACGTCACCGGCCTTGACCATCTGCCCCTCTTTGAACAACACGGCCACCAACTCGCCATCAACCTTGGGCCGCACCACGGCGGTATTGAAGGCGGTGAGCGTGCCCAATGCCCGCACCCATTCGCGCACATCGCGGCGCTGCACCAGGCCGGCGGATACGGGTTGCCCACGGGGGGCGTTGGGGCGCGTGGCGCCTGCGGGGGCGCCGCCGGGCCGGCCACCGGCGGGGCCCGCCGGCGTGGCTTGTCCAGTGGGGGCTGCAGCAGCCCGAGGGGCCTCTTTCGGGGGAGCGAGGCGCTGAGCGATCAACCAGCCG
>JAYPFZ010000021.1:23122-28537 GCA_038126555.1 Betaproteobacteria bacterium | reverse complement strand
GCATTGATTTGCTTGGCACTCACCGCATGGGCCTCGCCCTTGATGTCCTCATACTCAAACAGCGTTTTGGGTCGCTGGTTGGGCAAACCAAAACCAACGATCACGCAGTGCACGGCGGCTTTGCCGCTGGCCTCGTTGCTCCACTGAAAGGTGCGGTGGGCAAAGTGAATCTCCATGCCCAGGCGTTGCATCTCGCCCCACAACACCGGCACTTGCTCGCCTTGGGTGATGCTGTTGGTGCTCACAAAGGCGCACTGCGGCGCGGGCTGGCCTTGCGCGTGGGCGCGTTGCAGGTAATGCGCGGCTTTCACATACCACCCGCACACAAAGTCCAAATCGCCAGCGCCATGGATGCCGTGGGTCACCCGCGCCAAGTCGGCTTTTTGCGCTGCACTCTGATAGGTCTTCCCCAAAAAAGGTGGGTTCCCCAACACGTAGGCGCACTGCTCGGGGGGCAGCACCTCGGCCCAGTCCAGTTGCAGGGCATTGCCATGCACGATGTGCGGGCTGTTCACCAGCGGGATGCGCGCAAAGGTTTGGCCAAACTCTTCGCTCACGCGCAGGTTCATTTGGTGGTCCACCAGCCACAAGGCCACTTGGGCAATTTGCGCGGGGAACTCTTCAATCTCAATGCCATGAAACTGGTGCACGTTCACCTGAATCAAGGTGTCCACATCCAACGCTTTTTGCCCCCGGTGTTCACTCAGCGCGTGCATGGCGCGCAGCACCTCCAGTTCCAGCAAGCGCAGTTCGCGGTAGCCAATCACCAAAAAGTTGCCACACCCGCAGGCTGGGTCGAAAAACCGCAGTTGCCCCAGCCGCTGGTGAAACTCGGTGAGTTTTTGTCGGTGGTTGATCAGGCGTTTGAATTCGGCGCGCAGCTCGTCAAGAAACAGCGGCCCAATCAACTTCAAGATGTTGGTTTCGCTGGTGTAGTGCGCGCCCAGGTTGCGGCGCGCCTCGGTGTCCATGATGCTTTGAAACAGGCTGCCAAAAATGGCAGGGCTGATTTGCGACCAATCCAGCACGCTGGCTTCCATGAGCACGTTGCGCATGGCGGTGTCGAAGTCGGCCAGGGGCAAGGCCTCGGCAAACAGCTTGCCGTTCACATACGGAAACGTGGCCAGCGCCGCATCGAGTTTGGGGCTGCGTTCGGCCTCGGGGGTGTTGAGCACCTGAAACAGTTGTGCCAAGCGCGGGCCCAAGTCGCTGCCGTTGGGGCGGGTGCCTTCGCGCACAAAGTTGGCAAAGCTTTGCGCCGGGAAAAAAATGCCGGTGTCGTCGGCAAACAGGCAAAACAGCAAGCGCACCAGCAGCACCTCCAGTGCGTGGCCACGGTAGCCGTTGGCCTGCAAGGCGTCGTGCAAGCGCCCCATGCGCTCGGCGGCCTTGGTGTTCACCGGGTCTTCGGGCTTCAGGCTTTGCCTTTTCAGGCCCGCCAGCGTGCCAAACCACATCACGTGCTTGTGCAGGTGGCGGGTTTCAAAGTTCAGCGTCTCTTGGGTTTGCAGGTTGAGACATCGAAATTTCGCAAAGTCGCACACCACCAACAGCTCGGGCATTTCGTCTTCGCTCAGGCCGTGCAAATAGCCCATGGCTTGGTGCATGGCTTCGTCGAGGTTTTTGTCCCGCGATTTGTGTTCCACCAGCAGCTTGCCCGGCCAGAACAAGTCGATGTAGCCCCGCCGGTCGCCCAGGCGCCGCACCTCGTGCTCGAACTGCGTCAGCCGTTTGTTGCTCAGCCCAAAGATTTCAAAAAAATCCAGCCAAAACGGCTGCGCCTGCGCGGCTTCGTCGCGGGCGTCGGCCCACCGCTGGCTAAAGGCCAGGGCGCGGGATTTCAGGTCGTTGATGCTGGCGGGCAAGAGCACTCCAAGGTGGTCTTGTCGCGCTTTCAAACCTCACAACAACTTGAAAACACGGGGGGTGGAAAAGAAAGAGGAAGGCGGGCTGGTCAGCTCGGGGCGTTGGGGGCCACCCGCTCGGCCTTGTAATGGGCCGGCAGGGCGTGGGTGGCGTCGGGGGCTTCTTGCAGGGCTTGTTCATACCAAGCCTGAACGGCGGGCGTGTTGAGCAAGGTGTTGGCGTAGGCCATGGCCGCGGGCAAAAAGGGCAGCTGGTAGGTGAGGGCACGAAACGCCACGGGCACAAAAAACGCATCCACGGCGGTGAACTCGGCCCCGGCCAGGTAGGGGCCGCCAAACTTGTAAAGGCCTTCGCGCCACAGGGAGTCAATGCGTTGCACATCGGCCAGCACGGCGGCGGGCCATTCGGTCATGGCCACGCGGTCGGCGCAACTCATGGGGCAGTGCTCGCGCAGGGCCCCAAAGCCCGAATGCATTTCGGCGGCGGCGCTGCGGGCAAAGGCGCGGGCGGTGGCGTTTTGGGGCCACACGCCGGGGTGGTGCTCGGCCAGGTATTCGGTAATGGCCAGGCTGTCCCACACCAACAAATCGCCCACTTGCAAGCAGGGCAGGCGGCCACTGGGCGACTGCGCCACAAAGGTCAAGGCGCCGTTGGGGTTGGGGCGGGCGTCGAAGCGGTGCAGGCATTCTTGGAAGGGGATGCCCAGCGCCTTCATGAGCACCCAAGGGCGCACCGACCAGGACGAATGGTTTTTGTTGGCGATGTGAAGCAAGCTCATGCACGGGGCTCCTAAAAATTGCCACATTATGAGCAAAAAAGAATCAAAAAAGCGGTCTTTGGTATGGTTTATTGCAGTTTCATAATGTTGCAACCCTTTGGAGGCGCCCCATGACCCCATCACCCGAATCACGCTACTTGGTTTGTGAAGGCCGAGAAATTCATTTCATGGACTGGGCCCCCGCGCCCAACGTGCCGCGCCAGCTCACCGTGGTGGCCTGGCACGGCTTGGCGCGCACCGGCCGCGACATGGACCCTTTGGCCCAGCACTTGGCCGAGCGGGGGCACCGGGTGATATGCCCCGACACCCTGGGCCGTGGCTTGTCGCAGTGGAGCCCCCAGCCCGAGTCGGAATACAGCTTGTCGTTTTACGCCCGCTTGGCGCGCTCGCTGGTCGATCAACTCGGCATCGACACCTTGCTGTGGGTGGGCACCTCGATGGGCGGCGCCATTGGGCTGGTGTGTGCCACGGGGGTGTTGCAAGGGCGCATGCAAAAGCTGGTGCTCAACGACATGGGCCCCGAAATCGCCGCTTCGGCTGTAGAGCGCATTCGCACTTATGCGGGCAACCCTTCGGCCTTCAACACCGTGAGCGAGCTCAAGGCGTATTTCCAAACCGTCTACAAGCCCTATGGGTTTTTGCCCGAGGCCCAGTGGAATTTGCTCACCGAAAGCTCGGTGCGCCGCTTGCCCGATGGGCGGGTCACGCCGCACTACGACCCCAACATGGTGATGCAGTTCACCCACCACCCCGAAGACTACGACCTGTGGCCGGTGTTCGATGCGGTGCAAGTGCCCATGCTGTGTTTGCGGGGCGAGGCGTCTGATTTGCTGTTGCCCGAAACCACCGAGCGCATGGCCCAGCGCAATGCCCGCTGCGAGGTGGTGACGGTGCCCGGTTGTGGGCATGCGCCGGCTTTGAATGTGCCGGCGCATTTCGAGTGGATCGACCGCTTTTTTGCGGCCGGGCTCACATGAGCAGGTGTTCGCCGGCGTTGTCGCCGCCCAGGATCACGTAGTTCACCTTGCGAATGTCCATGAGCCTCAGGCCGCCGGCGTAGCTGATGGAGCTTTGCACGTCTTGCTCCATTTCCACCAGGGTGTCGGCCAGCTTGCCCTTGATGGGCTCCAGAATGCGCTTGCCTTCCACGTGCTTGTATTCGCCTTTGTTGAAGTCAGAGGCCGAGCCGTAATACTCTTTGAACAGCTCGCCATCGACTTCCACGGTTTTGCCGGGCGACTCTTCGTGGCCGGCAAACAGCGAGCCAATCATGACCATGCTCGCGCCAAAGCGAATGCTCTTGGCAATGTCGCCGTGGCTGCGAATGCCGCCGTCGGCAATGATGGGCTTGGTGGCCACGCGGGCGCACCACTTCAGCGCCGAGAGCTGCCAGCCGCCCGTGCCAAAGCCGGTTTTGAGTTTGGTGATGCACACCTTGCCGGGGCCCACGCCCACTTTGGTGGCGTCGGCGCCCCAGTTTTCGAGGTCGATCACGGCTTCGGGCGTGGCCACGTTGCCGGCAATCACAAAGGCCTTGGGCAGTTTGGTTTTCAGGTAGCCAATCATGTTTTTCACGCTGTCGGCATGGCCGTGGGCAATGTCGATGGTGATGTATTCGGGGCACAGGCCTTGGGCCACGAGTTGGTCAACGGTGTCGTAGTCGGGTTGCTTCACGCCCAACGAAATCGAGGCATACACGCCAGCGGCTTGCATGTCGCGCACCAGCTTCACGTTGTCGATGTCGAAGCGGTGCATCACGTAGAAGTAGCCGTTTTTGGCCATCCACACGCAAATGGATTCGTCCACCACGGTTTTCATGTTGGCGGGCACCACGGGCAGGCGAAATTTGCGGCCACCCAGCTCCACGCCGGCGTCGCATTCGGAACGGCTTTCCACGCGGCACTTGCGGGGCAGCAAAAGGATGTTGTCGTAATCGAAGATTTCCATGTCCAAGCTCCAAAAAGAAGTTCACTGATTCCAAAGTGAGCGCTTGGCTTGGCCGGTTTCTTGTGCCAGCGTCGGGCACAAAAAACCGGGCACAAGAATCTTGGGCCCGGTGACCGATATTAACACCGCCGGCTGACGGTATACGAGCCCAATGGGGCTGCCACTTATCATGCAATGGCCTTTTGGAAGTGTTCACTTTTTTACGAGATTCCGACCATGCGCTCAAACCACGCCAACGAACAGCCCCTCATGGACGACATTCGATTGCTGGGGCGCTTACTTGGCGACGTGATTCGGGCCCAAGAGGGTAAGGCAGCGTATGAGTTGGTGGAGCAAGTGCGCCGCTTGTCGGTGGCTTATCGGCGCGATGCCGATGAGCAGGCCAACCTAGCGCTCAAGCGTTTGCTCAAGGGCCTCAAAAGCGCGCAGGCCGTGAGCGTGATTCGGGCGTTCACTTTTTTTAGTCACTTGACCAATTTGGCTGAAGATCGCCATCACATTCGACGCCGGGAGGTTCACGAGCGCCAAGGCAAGCAGGCTGAGGGCAGCATTGCGGTGGCCGTGTCCCGGGTGCGCGCCTCGGGCATGGGGCCGCGTGCGTTGGCTCAGGCTTTATCGGGCAGTCACGTTTCTCCAGTGCTCACGGCCCACCCCACCGAAGTTCAACGGCAAAGCATCTTGGTGGTCGAGCGTCAATTGGCGCAATTGCTGCAAGCGCGCGATGAGCTTCAGTCTCGCGCCCAAGTCGTGGGGGGGCAACGCCCATCGCGGGACGCCCCCCACCAGAATGGCCCACACCCGGCGATATGCCCCCCGGGGGGGAA
>JAYPFZ010000021.1:0-23112 GCA_038126555.1 Betaproteobacteria bacterium | reverse complement strand
CCAACGAGGCGGCTTTGCGCACGCGGGTGCTACAACTGTGGCGCACGCGATTGCTGCGCTTTTCCAAATTGAGCGTGGCCGATGAGATCGACAACGCCCTGAGTTACTACCACGCCACGTTTTTGCGGGAAGTTCCGCGCTTGTATGAGTCGCTGGAAGTGGCTTTGCCGGGCCAGCGCATTGCTTCGTTTTTCCGCATGGGGCACTGGATCGGTGGCGACCGAGACGGCAACCCGTTTGTCACCGCCGACACGTTGCGCTTGGCCTTGGCCCGTCAATCTGAGGTGGCGTTGCGCCACTACCTCACCGAGGTGCACCAGCTGGGGTTTGAGTTGTCGCTGTCGGCCATGTTGCACCCAGTGAGTCCAGCCCTGCAAGCTTTGGCCCAGCGCGCCAATGATCACAATGCCCATCGCCAGGACGAACCCTACCGCTTGGCACTCACAGGCATGTATGCACGCTTGGCAGCAACCCTGAGGGCTTGGTGTCAAGTCGACGCCGAACCCCGTGCTTTGGAGCCCAGCGAGCCCTATGGTCAAGCGGCAGACTTCGAAGCCGATTTGCAGGTGATCCACGATGCATTGGTCGAGCAGGGCTGCGAAGACCTCACCCGCGAACGCTTAAAGCCCTTGTTGCGGGCGATTCAGGTGTTTGGTTTTCACTTGGCAACGGTGGACTTGCGACAGAGCTCCGACCGACACGAGCAAACGGTGGCCGATTTGTTGGCGGTGGCTCGCATCGAACCCAACTACCAGGCTTTGGACGAAGGGGCCCGTTGCGACTTGCTGATGCGGTGCCTGCAAGAGGCCCGACCGTTGCGGGTTCCTGGCGCCAACTACCACAGCAACACCGAGCAAGAGTTGGCCATCTTCGAGGCAGTGGTCGACTTGCGACGGCGCTATGGCCCCGAGGCCATCCGGCACGACATCATCAGCCACACCGAGACCGTGAGCGATTTGCTGGAGTTGCGCGTGCTGCACAAGGAGGTGGGCCTGATGCGAGGCACCTTGGGGGTCGATGCGCAAGACGATCTGATTGTGGTTCCTCTGTTTGAAACCATTGCCGACTTGCGACACGCCGTTCCTGTCATGCAAGCCTTGTTTGCTTTGCCGGGTGTGGCCGATTTGGTCGCGCGCTCTGGTGCCGAGCAAGACATCATGCTGGGATACAGCGATTCCAACAAAGATGGCGGCATCTTCACCAGCAACTGGGAGTTGTATCGGGCCGAAACGGCCTTGGCCCAGCTTTTTGCTGATTTGCAGGCCAGCCATGGCATTCGGATGCGTTTGTTTCACGGCCGAGGTGGCACTGTTGGACGTGGTGGTGGGCCCAGCTATCAGGCCATCTTGGCGCAACCACCGGGCACGGTGCAGGGCCAGATTCGCCTCACCGAGCAAGGCGAAGTGATCGGCTCCAAATACGCCAACCCCGACATTGGCCGACGCAATTTGGAAACCTTGGTGGCGGCCACCCTGGAAGCGAGTTGGTTGCCTCAACCCCATCGCCCCCCTGCGCGCTATGTGCAAGCCGCTGAGGCCCTGTCTCAGGCCAGCATGGAGGCTTATCGACAACTGGTTTACGACACCCCAGGGTTCACTGACTTTTTCTTTGAGGCCACGCCCTTGCGCGAGTTGGTGCAACTCAACATTGGCTCGCGACCTGCGTCTCGCAAAGCTTTGCAGCGCATCGAGGATTTACGAGCCATCCCCTGGTCCTTCAGTTGGGGGCAATGTCGCATTACTTTGCCGGGTTGGTTTGGGGTGGGCTCTGCCATCCAATCCTGGGTTCAGGGTGGGGAGGCAACGGCCAGCAAGGCTCAAGTGGCGGCGAACTGGAAGCAGTTACAGGCCATGCACCGCGATTGGCCATTTTTTCGAACCCTGCTCTCCAACATCGATATGGTTTTGGCCAAAAGCGACCTCACCCTGGCCAAGCGCTACGTGGATCTGGTGCAAGACCGGCGCTTGCGTGCCAAGTTGTTTGCGGCCATTGAGGCCGAGTGGCACCAAACCGTCAAGGCCCTGGCACGCATCACCGGCGAGCGCCAGCGATTGCAAGGCAACCCTGCGTTGGCGCGCTCCATTCGTCATCGCTTTCCCTACATCGATCCCTTGCACCATTTACAGGTCGAATTGATTCGACGCCACCGCTTGGGGCAAACCGATGAACGGGTGCAAAACGGCATTCACATCAGCATCAACGGCATTGCCTCGGCCTTGCGCAACACCGGTTAAGGCTCAAGGCTGAGGCCCTGGCCTTTCTAGAATGGCGGCATGCAAGATTCCCCACTGCTCCAAGGCCTGAACCCCGAACAACGCGCAGCGGTGTTGTTGCCCGACACCCACGCGCTCATCTTGGCGGGTGCGGGCTCGGGCAAAACCCGGGTGCTCACCACGCGCATGGCGCATTTGCTGCAAAGCCAGCGCTGCTCGCCGGGCGGGCTCATGGCGGTGACCTTCACCAACAAGGCCGCACGCGAAATGCTCATGCGTTTGCAAGCCATGCTGCCGCTGAATGTGCGGGGCATGTGGGTGGGCACTTTCCACGGCTTGTGCAACCGCATGCTGCGCGCGCACTGGAAGCTGGTGAACCTGCCGCAGGCGTTTCAGATTCTGGACACCCAAGACCAGCTCTCGGCCATCAAGCGCGTTTACAAGGCCAATGGCATCAACGAAGAACGCCTGCCGCCCAAGCAAACCCAGTGGTTCATTGCGGGCTGCAAAGAAGACGGCCTGCGCCCGCAAGATGTCGATGCCCGCGACCCCGACACCCGCCAGCGCATCGAGGTCTATGCGCTTTACGAGGCCCAGTGCCAGCGCGAGGGGGTGGTGGACTTTGGCGAGCTCATGCTGCGCGCCTACGAGCTGCTGCGCGACAACGCCCCTTTGCGCGAGCACTACCAGCACCGCTTTTCGCACCTGCTGGTCGATGAGTTTCAAGACACCAACCGCTTGCAATACGCTTGGCTCAAGCTGCTGTGCGGCCCCACCACCAGCTTGTTTGCGGTGGGCGACGACGACCAAAGCATTTACGCCTTCCGGGGCGCACGGGTGGGCAACATGGCCGACTTCGTGAGCGAGTTCAACGTGGCGCACACCATCAAGCTCGAAGAAAACTACCGCAGCCACTCCAACATCCTCGACAGCGCCAACGCCCTCATTCAGCACAACAAAAGTCGGCTGGGCAAGAACTTGCGCACCCAGGCGGGCGCGGGCGAGCCGGTGCGGGTGGTGGCCTTGTCCACCGATTTGGCCGAGGCCCAGTGGATGGTGGAAGAAATCAAACACCTCGCGCGCGAAGGCAACAACGGCGATGGCAGCCAAGGCGTGAGCCGCATGGACCAAGTGGCCGTGCTCTACCGCAGCAACGCCCAAAGCCGGGTGCTGGAAACCGCTTTGTTCAATGCGGGCATGCCTTACCGGGTGTATGGCGGCCTGCGGTTTTTCGAGCGCGCTGAAATCAAGCACGCGCTGGCCTACTTGCGCTTGCTCGACAACCCCGGCGACGACACCAGCTTTTTGCGGGTGGTCAATTTCCCCCCGCGTGGCATTGGTGCGCGCAGCATCGAGCAGCTGCAAGACGTGGCGCGTGGCCAGGGGTGTTCGCTGTCGCAAGCGGTGGGCGGCGTGCCCGGCGCGGCGGGGGCCAAGCTCAATGGGTTTTTGGCGCTGCTCGATGTGATTCGCGAGGCCGGGCAGGGCCAGCCCTTGCGCCAGTGGGTCGAGTTGGTGATTCAGCACAGCGGTTTGGTGGAGCACTACCGCAAAGACCGAGAAGGCGAAGACCGCATCGAGAACTTGAACGAATTGGTCACCGCCGCCGAGAGCTTTGTGAGCCAACAAGGTTTCGGCAAGGAAACCCCCGGTTCCGACGATGTGGGTTGGGTCAACCCCGACACTGGCGAAACCGAGTCGCCCCTCACGGCTTTCCTCACCCACGCTTCGCTTGAAGCGGGCGACAACCAGGCCCAAGCGGGTCAAGACGCCATTCAGCTCATGACGGTGCATTCGGCCAAGGGGCTGGAGTTCGATGCGGTGTTCATCACGGGGCTGGAAGAAGCCTTGTTCCCGCACGAGAACGCCTTGAATGACCTCGACGGCCTGGAAGAAGAGCGCCGCCTCATGTATGTGGCCATCACGCGTGCGCGCAAGCGCCTGTATTTGAGCCACACCCAGTCGCGCATGCTGCATGGCCAAACGCGCTATCACATCCGCAGCCGCTTCCTCGACGAACTCCCCGAGCACGCGCTCAAGTGGATTCAGCAAACGCACCCGGCAGGGGCACCGAGTTGGTCGGCCCAAGGTTTGGGCGGGGGCTCGTCGTGGGGCAAGGCGTCGGGGGATGACTTTGGCGCCATCACTGGCGGTGCGCCGGTGGCACAGCCCAAGGCCCAAGCCAACAGCCCCCACGCCTGGATGCGCTCCGGTGTGCAGGTGTTTCACACCAAGTTTGGCGAAGGCACGGTGTTGGCGGTGGAAGGGGCGAATGAAGACGCTCGGGCCCAAATCAACTTCCCGCGCCATGGGGTGAAGTGGCTGGCCCTCTCGGTGGCCAAGCTCACGCCCATTCCCTGAGCGGGTTTAGGCTTGCTCGTTCACCTGCGGCTCAAAGCAGTCGCGGTAGCTGAAAAAGCTGGAGGTGAAAAACATCGCGGCCAGCACGAGCAAGGCGGGAATCAGCGTGGCGCCCGACAGGGCGTTGAGGTCAAAGAGGCTCATCACCACGATCAGCGAGAAGGAAAAGCCCATGGAGATGGCCGTCCAGGTGAGCAAATACACCCCAAAGGCACGCCAGTTGGTGAAGCAAGCCATGAGGCTGAAAAACAGGCTCTTGAAGGCGGGCACGCCGTGCCAGTGCACCAGCGCGGGGGCATGCCAAAAGGTGGCCGACACGGGCACGTAAAGCAGGGTGCAAAACCACATGGCGGTTTCGAAGCCGGGGGTGTTCACCATCTCAGGGGTGATGCGCCCGCCAAACAAATACAACTGAGCGAACACGCCGCCATCGAACAGCGACGACAAGCCCAGCACGCCCACAAAGGCACCGGCATACAAGATGCCCAGCACCAGCATTTGCTGGCGGCGCTCGGGGGCCGCACGAAACGCCGAGAACAACACCCCGGGCATGGGGAATTGGCCCTGGTTGGCCAGGCTGGCCGCTTGCATCAGGCCCAGGCTGGCAGCGGGAATGCACACAATGGCCAACACGTTGCCAATGCGCGGCACGATGGCGAACACCGACATCAGGCTGATGAAAATAAAAAACAAGCCGCCCAAAGCAATGGGCTGACGCCAAAACGTGCGAACCCCTTGGCGCACCCAAGATGCACCCGTCGAGGCTTTAACCAAATTCAGTTTCATGGTCAGAGTGTGACAGGGTCGTGGATTCGCTGCCCAATCACGCGCTCAAAGTGTGTCGGGTCGTGGGGTTTGAGCAAGCTGGCCTCGCGGGGCAGGTGAAAGTCCCACAGGCGCGACATCCAAAAGCGCAGTGCGGCCGCGCGCAGCATGGGGTTGAGGCCTTGGCGCTCGGCGGCAGTGAGGGGGCGCACCTTTTGGTAGGCCTGCAAAAAGGCTTGCAAGCGGGGGGTGTCCCAGGCACCGGTGTCGAGGTCGATGCACCAGTCGTTCAGGCACACGCACAAATCGAAGAGCCAGGCGTCGTGCCCGGCGAAGTAAAAGTCGAACACGCCGCACAGCACTTCGCCATCGAACATCACGTTGTCGCGAAACACATCGGCGTGCACGGGGCCGCGCGGCAGGGCTTGATGCCAGGCGCTGGTGGCCAAGTGGTTTTGGAAGGCCAGCTCTTGCTGCAGCAACCGCCGTTGGTCGTCGCTCAGGTGAGGGAGGACCACCGGGGCGGTTTCGTTCCACCAGGGCAGGCCACGCAAGTTGGGCTGAAAGCCTTCGAAGCCCTCGCCAGCCAGATGCATGCGCGCCAGCCACTCGCCCATTTGCTGGCAATGCACCGCTTGCGGGGCCAGCTGGGGCTTGCCGGGCAAGCGGTCCACGATGGCGGCGGGCTTGCCCGCCACCGACAACAGAATGTGGCCCTGCGCATTGGGGTGGGGCGCAGGCACGGGCACGCCGTGCTGGGCCAGCCACAGCATGAGGTTGAGGTAGTAGGGCAGTTCGGTTTCGCTCAGCCGCTCGAACAGGGTGAGCACGTAGTCGCCCTGATCGGTGGTCAGAAAGTAGTTGGTGTTTTCAATGCCCCCCTGAATGCCCGTGAGGCTTTGAAAGGCGCCCAGGTTCAGGGTGTCGAGCAAGGCGCTTGCCTGATCGTCGCTAACGGCGGTGTAGACGGCCATAAGGGGTGCAGAACAAATGAGTAAGAAACAACCAAAACGGTGGCGCATTGTAGGTGGTGCAGGCCCATGCCCCAGGGCCAGGCCGGGGCGGGCGTAGCGCAAGGCACAATGAGCGCCATGCAAGACAACGCCCCCACCTTATTGCTGGTCGATGGCTCCAGCTACCTGTATCGCGCCTTTCATGCCATGCCCGATTTGCGGGCGGTGCCGGGCGACCCCAACAGCGCGCCCACGGGGGCCTTGCGCGGCATGATCAACATGCTGCAAAGCCTGCGCAAAGAGGTGCCGGCCGAGCACATGGCCTGCGTGTTCGACGCACCCGGGGGCACGTTCCGCGACGAGCTTTACCCCGACTACAAAGCCAACCGCTCGCCCATGCCCGACGACTTGCGCGCGCAAATCGAGCCCATTCACGAAATGGTGCGACTGCTGGGCTGGCCCTTGCTGAATGTTTCGGGCGTGGAGGCCGACGACGTCATTGGCACCCTGGCCAAGCGGGCGGCGCAACAAGGCTGGCGCGTCATCATCTCCAGCGGCGACAAAGACTTGAGCCAGCTGGTGGATGCGCACATCACCGTCATCGACACCATGAACGGCAAGCGCCGCGATGTGGCGGGTGTGACGGCTGAATTTGGCGTGCCGCCCTCGCTCATGATTGACTTTCAGGCCTTGGTGGGCGACACGGTCGACAACGTGCCGGGCGTCAACAAAGTGGGCCCCAAAACGGCGGCCAAATGGCTGCAAGCCTATGGCTCCCTCGACGCCTTGATGGCCCGCGCCGAAGAGGTGGGCGGCGTGGTGGGGCAAAACCTGCGCGAGGCCTTGCCGTGGCTGCCCACGGGCCGCCAGCTGGTGACCATTCGCACCGATTGCGACCTCAGCGCACCCCTGCCGCATTGGCCCGCCTTGGACGACTTGCGCGCCCAGCCGGTGGACTTGCCCCCATTTGCGGCGTTTGCCGAGCGTTATGGCTTTCGAGGCTTGCTCAAGAACTTGCAAGCGGCCGCTGGCGAGGCGGGTGGTGCATCGGCTTCGGGTGCAGCAGGCAGCGCGGGCGCTTTAGGCCCCGTGGGCTCGGCCGTGTCGGGGGCGCCGGCGGCACCCGCGCCCGAGTTGCAAGTGGAGCTGGTGACCACGCCCGAACAGTGGCAAGCCTGGCTGGCCTTGCTCAACACCGCCGAGCTGGTGGCGCTGGACACCGAGACCACCAGCCTCGACAGCATGCAAGCGCAGTTGGTGGGCCTGAGCTTGTGCGTCTCGCCCGAGCGGGCTGCTTATGTGCCCTTGGCCCACGAAGGCCCCGACGCGCCCCAACAACTGCCCTTGAGCCAAGTGCTGGCCGACTTGAAGCCCTGGCTGGAAAACCCCCAAGCGGCCAAGCTGGGCCAGCACGTGAAATACGACCAACACGTGTTCGCCAACCACGGCATTCGGGTGCGGGGTTATGTGCACGACACCATGTTGCAAAGCTATGTGCTGGAAGTGCACATGGCCCACAGCCTGGAGAGCCTGGCCTTGCGTCACCTCAACCAATCGGGGCTGAGCTACGAAGACTTGTGCGGCAAGGGGGCCAAGCAAATTCCGTTTGCGCAGGTGGATGTGGCCCGCGCCGCGCAATACGCCGCCGAAGACGCCAGCTTCACCTTGCAGGTGCACCAGCACTTGTGGCCCCAGTTGCAGGCCATTCCCGATTTGCAGCGCATTTACGAGTTGGAGATGGCCAGCAGCGATGCGCTGTTCATCATGGAGCGCCAAGGGGTGATGGTGGATGCCACGGCCCTCATGGCCCAAAGCCACGATTTGGGCCAGCGCATTTTGGCGCTGGAGCAGCAAGCCCACGAGTTGGCAGGGCAGCCCTTCAACCTGGGCAGCCCCAAGCAGTTGGGCGAGATTTTTTTCGACATCCTCAAGCTGCCCGTGATCAAAAAAACCGCCACGGGTGCGCGCAGCACCGACGAAGAGGTGCTGGAAAAACTGGCCGAGGACTACCCCTTGCCCGCCAAGATTCTGGAGCACCGCTCCTTGGCCAAGCTCAAAAACACTTACACCGACAAACTCGCCACGCTGGCGCACCCCAAGACGGGGCGGGTGCACACGCACTACGCGCAAGCGGTGGCGGTGACGGGGCGTTTGTCGAGCAATGAGCCCAATTTGCAAAACATCCCCATTCGCACGGCCGAGGGGCGCCGCGTGCGCGAGGCCTTTGTGGCCCCCGAAGGCTGTGTGCTGGCCAGCGCCGATTACAGCCAGATTGAGTTGCGCATCATGGCGCACATCAGCCAAGACGCCGCCTTGGTGGGCGCGTTTCAGCAAGGGCTCGATGTGCACCGCGCCACCGCCGCCGAGGTGTTTGGCCTCAGCCCCGAGGCGGTCAGCGCCGAGCAACGGCGTTACGCCAAGGTCATCAACTTCGGGCTCATCTACGGCATGAGCGCGTTTGGTTTGGCCAAGGCCTTGAACATCGAGCAAAGCGCAGCCAAGGCCTACATCGAGCGTTACTTTCAGCGCTTTGCGGGGGTCAAGGCTTACATGGACGACATCAAGCTGCAAGCGCGCGAGCAAGGCTATGTGCAAACCGTGTTTGGGCGGCGCTTGTATTTGCCCGACATTCGCGCCAATGGGCCGCGCCGTGCGGGTGCCGAGCGGGCGGCCATCAATGCCCCCATGCAGGGCACGGCCGCCGACCTCATCAAGATGAGCATGGTGCGCATTCAGGCCGAGTTGGAAGCCCTGCAAAGCCCCGTCAAGATGATCATGCAGGTGCACGACGAATTGGTGTTCGAGTTGCCCCTGGGCCACGAAGCATGGGTGCGCACCGAGGTGCCACGGCTCATGGCCGAGGTGGCCAGCTTGCGGGTGCCCCTGTTGGCCGAGGTGGGCTTTGGGCCCAATTGGGAGCAGGCGCACTGAGGTTTTGCCTTTGTGCCATGATGACTACTTTCCTCAACATTTCTTCACAGGTGCCTCATGAACGATTGGTTGTCCGATGCCCATGCGTTGCTTCAAACCACTGACGATTCAGCCCCTTCCGGCCTGAGCCGACGGGGTGTGCTCAAGTCCAGTCTGGGCGTGGGTTACGCCCTGGCCGCCATGCCCATCATGGCGCAAACCGCCATCAAAACCGACGCCCAAGGCCTCGAGGTGGGCGAGGTGATGGTGAAGGTCGGCGGCGACCAAGTGCCGGTGTATCGAGCCAAGCCCGCTGGCGTGAAAAACGCCCCCGTGGTGCTGGTGATTTCTGAAATTTTTGGGGTGCACGAATACATTGCGGACACCGCACGCCGATTGGCCAAGGCGGGCTACTACGCCATGGCCCCCGATTTGTTCTTCCGCCAAGGCGACCCCAGCATGTATGGCGAAATGGCCAAGCTCATGGCCGAGGTGGTGTCCAAGGTGCCCGATGCGCAAGCCATGGCCGACTTGGATGCTTGCGTGGCCCATGCGCAATCCGAAGGGGCCGACGCCTCGCGCTTGGCCATCACCGGTTTTTGTTGGGGCGGCCGCATCACGTGGTTGTATGCCGCACACCAGCCCAAACTGAAAACGGGCGTGGCCTGGTATGGCCGCTTGGTGGGCAAAGCCACCGCCACCTCGCCCAAGCACCCCCTCGATTTGGTGGGCCAAATGAAGGCCCCGGTCTTGGGCTTGTATGGTGGGCAAGACACCGGCATTCCGGTCAAAACCGTGGAAGACATGAAGCAGGCTTTGGCCAAGGTGTCTGGCCCGGCGTCCAAGTCGGAGTTCGTGATTTACCCCGACGCCCCGCACGCCTTCCACGCCGATTACCGGCCCAGCTACCGCGCCGATGCCGCTACCGATGGCTGGAAACGCATGCTGGCTTGGTTCAAACAACACGGGGTCTGATCGTTCATGTTGCAAACACTCATGGGCACTGCCCTGAGCGGGGTGGGCAGTGTGCTCATTGCCGCCTTGCTCACCCGAACCTTGCTGGGCCGCTGGGGGCGACCCTTGCTCAGCTTGGCGGCGGGTGCCTTGTTGGCCACGGCGTTTTTGCATTTGTTGCCCGAGGCCTTCGAAGCCGAGGTTGAAGCCCATGATTTGTTTTTGACCCTGCTGGGCGGGCTGGTGTTTTTCTTTTTGCTCGACAAAGCCGAGTTGTGGCACCACGGGCATGAGCATCACCACGGGGGAGAGGCCGCCGCCGAACCCACGGGCCACGATCACGACCACGGTCATGCCCATGCCCATGCTCACCACCACCACGCGCATGCCCACAGCGCCGAGCCCACACCCGGCAGCTGGTCGGTGCTGTTTGGCGACAGCATCCATGCCTTTGGCGATGGGGTGTTGGTGGCGGCTGCTTTTTTGGCCGACCCGGCCCTGGGTTGGGCCGCATCGTTTGCGGTGCTGGCGCACGAAATTCCCCACCACATTGGCGACTTGGTGGTGTTGAGCAACAACCGCCCCATGAGCGCTCAGGCCGTGGGCCGTTTGTGCTTAGCCGGTAGCGTCACGGTGCTGGGTGGCTTTTTGGGCCACAGCTTTTTGCATGGCCACGAGGGCTGGCTGCCCTATTTGCTGGTGCTGGCCAGCAGCAGCTACATCTACGTGGCGTTGGCCGATTTGATTCCCCAGCTGCAGCAGCGCAACACCGCCCGTGGCACCTTGATGCAGGTGGGGTTTTTGGCCATTGGCATTGCGATGGTGGGTGTCACCGCCAGCCTGATGCACGCGGGGCACTGAGCCCCGTTGTTCGCGCTCAGGCGGGTTCTTCGCCTGTGGCGCAGGGCAAGCCGGGGGTGTTGCACCACTCGCTCCAGCTGCCCGGATACAAAGTGCTGCGGCCCAAGCCCGCCACTTCCATGGCCAACAAATTGGGGATGGCGCTGATGCCACTGCCGCATTGGTGCACCACGGTGGCGGGGTCGCGCCCCTTGAGCAAGGCGGTGAACTCTGCGCGCAACACCTCGGCCGGTTTGAATTGGCCGTTGTCTTGCAAGTTGAGGTTGAAGGGGCGGTTGAGCGCGCCCGGAATGTGGCCGGCCACCGGGTCGAGGGGCTCGGTTTCACCCAAGTAACGCGGGCGTGCCCGCGCATCCACAATGGCTTGCTGAGGGCCCAGGGCGGCAGCCACTTCGGTGGTTTTGAGCCAGCGCACCTTGGATTCGCCCAGAACAAAACTTTGCGCGTCGGGCGTGGGTGCTTCGCCGGTTTCCACCGCCAGACCTGCGGCTTGCCAGGCGGCCAGGCCACCGTCGAGTACGGCCACAGCCTCGTGGCCACACCACTTGAGCAGCCACCACAGGCGGGCGCAGTAGTTGGCTTGTTGCTGGTCGTAGACCACCACTTGGGTTTGGTTGTTCACCCCATGGCGCCCCATCCACTCGGCCACGCGCTCGCGCGGGGGCAAGGGGTGACGGCCAGCGTTGATGCCATCGGCCTGGGTGCCGCACAAGTCGCCTTGCACATCGGCGTATTGCGCGCCGGGCACATGGGCCTTGAGGAACATGGCCTGCCCCAGGGGTGGGTTCATGAGGTCGCCGCTGCAATCGAAAACGCGCACGTTGGCGTTTTGGGCTTGAAGGGCCTGCAATTGGGCCACGGTGATCAGGGTGGTGTGCATGAGCATGTCCTCAGGTGGGGGATGGGCGCACCGCCATGCGTTTGCGAATCACGCTGGAGGCGATGCCACTGACGATGATGAGGCCAATGCCCGCCCAACCAATGAGGGGGATGGCCTCGCCAAACAACAGCCAGCCAAACATGGCGGCGTAAATGATGCCGGAGTATTGCAAATTGGC
This sequence comes from Betaproteobacteria bacterium, assembly GCA_038126555.1. Classification (GTDB taxonomy): domain Bacteria; phylum Pseudomonadota; class Gammaproteobacteria; order Burkholderiales; family Burkholderiaceae_C; genus Limnohabitans. The sequence goes on along the minus strand of JAYPFZ010000021.1, from coordinate 11,037 downwards.
CACCACCAGGGTGGCGCCGTGCGAGTAGGCGCGCGTCATGCACAACTGACCGAGCGAGGCAAACAGGCCAATGGGCAAGAGCCACAGGCTGTGCCAGCCCGACCAATCGGAGACGCCGGTGGCGGCCACCAGGCCCGCACCCACGGCGGTGGTGCCCAACGAAAACCAAAACACGGTTCGCTCTTCAGGCTCGCCCACACGCGCCAGCGCCATGACTTGCATATAGGCAAACGACGCCACAAAACCCGACATGAGGCCAATGAGGCCCGCAAACGCCTGGTGGGCTTCGAAGGTGGGGCGCAACACCATGATCACGCCCATGAAGCCGGTGAGCACCGTCACCATGAGGGGCAGTTGCCGTTGCCAGTGCTCGGCGGGGTCGGCATTGGGGCCAGTGGGTGGGCGCAACATGGCGCTGCCCACCACAAAGGCGGCCACCCACACGCTGCTCATGTAGTTGAGGGTCATGGCCGTGGCCAAGGGCAAGCGGCCCAGGGCGTAAAACCAAGTGCCCAAGGAGATGACGCCCACGATGCTGCGCCAGATGTGCATGCCCAAAAACCGGGTTTTGAGCCCAATGCCCCGGTGGTGGGCAAACCAGCCCATGAACACCGTGCTCACCAGACCGCGGTAGAAAACCAGTTCGTAAGAGGAGAAGAAATCAGACGCGGCCTTGACGCAAACGCCCATGCTGGCAAACAAAAAAGCCGCCAGCAACATCCAGGCCGCTGCCATGAATCAGAGGCCCATTTTTCGGCGATACCACTCGTGGAAGTGCTGCATGCCGTCTTCCATGGGGCTTTGGTAGGGGCCAACTTCGTTGTCGCCACGGCGCATGAGGGCCAGGCGACCGGCGTCCATGCGCTCGGCGATTTCGTCGTCTTCGATGCAGGTTTCCATGTAGGCCGCACGCTGTGCCTCGATGAACTCGGGCTCGAAGGCAAGGATTTCTTCGGGGTAGAAGAAGGACACGAGGTTGAGGGTTTTGTCCACGCTCAGGGGGTGCAGGGTGGACACGGTGAGCACGTGCGGATACCACTCGACCATGATGTGGGGGTAGTAGGTGAGCCAGATGGCGCCTTGCTTGGGCGGCTCGCCGCCCCGGTAGTTGAGCAACACCTCTTGCCAGCGCTCATAGACCGGGCTGCCCGAGCGCTTGAGCTCGTTGGCCACGCCCACGGTTTGCACCGAGTATTCGTCTTTGAACTGCCAGGCCAAGTCGTCGCAGGTGACGAAGTTGCCCAGGCCCGGGTGAAAAGGCCCCACGTGGTAGTCCTCGAGGTAGACCTCGATGAAGGTTTTCCAGTTGTAGTTGCAAACGTGGGATTCCACATGGCCCAGGGCAAAGCCCTCGAAGCTCAGCTCTTGGGCCACGGTCATGCCGCTGAGGTCGGCGGCGATGTCACGGCCGTTGTCTTCGAAGAGCAGGCCATTCCATTCGCGCAAGCCGTAGGTTTTGAGGTTCAGGCAAGGGTCTTGGGCAAAGTGGGGCGCGCCAATGAGTTGACCTTGCTCGGAATAGGTCCAGCGGTGCAGGGGGCACACGATGTTGCCGCCCATGCCCAGCTTCGGGTCTTTGAGGTTGCCCTTGCCCTTGAGCATCACCGCTTGGCGGTGGCGGCAAATGTTGGACACCAGTTGGATGCCGTTTTGCGTGCGCACGAGGGCACGGCCCTCGTTTTCTTGGGGCAAGGCGTAGAAGTCCCCGATTTCGGGAACGCAAGCGGCATGACCCACATAAACGGGGCCTTGCTTGAACAGCGTTGAGAGTTCGCGTTCAAAGCGTTCGGGATCGAAATAACTTTGAACCGGAAGTTGGCTGTGCGCCTGCTGCAGTTGAAGACTTAAATCAGACATGAAGCACCTGACCTAAAGACTCCCCACAAAGGTGACCGGGAGATGACAAGAAAGCCCGGGGGTGCCGGGCGCGAGGGGGCATTCTAGCCTCGCCCCATGAACCCCTAAGCCACGAAAGGCTGATGCAGATCAATCGAGCGGGACTGGGCCTCGTGTCAGAGGGCCCGCCTAGAATGGAAGCCATGAAAAAAACCACCCCAGGACCCGAGGTTCCCGCCTCTTACGAAGCGGCTGTGCAAGAGCTGGAGCAGTTGGTGACCCGCATGGAGTCCAACCAATTGCCCCTGCAAGACTTGTTGATGGGTTATCAGCGCGGCCAGTATTTGCTGGAGTTTTGCCGGGGCCGTCTCGATGAAGTCGAACAGCACTTGCAGCGCCTCGATGGTGAAACCTCAGACCCCAAGGGCCCCAACGCGTGAGCGAGCCGGTGTTTGCGTCTTGGCAGCAGGCCCAGTTGCTGGCGGTTGAGCAACGCCTGACCACCGCCTTATCGGCCCCAGAGCCCCAAGCCCTCATGGCCGCCATGCGCCACGCGGTGCTCGATGGCGGCAAGCGCTTGCGCCCCTTGTTGGTGCTGGCCACGGCCGAAGCCTTGGCGGCACGACAGCCCAAGGTGCCGGCTTGGATGCCCGACGCCGCCTTGCGTGCGGCCTGTGCGGTGGAGTTGATTCACGCGTATTCGCTGGTGCACGACGACATGCCGTGCATGGACAACGACGTGTTGCGCCGGGGCAAGCCCACGGTGCATGTGGCCTTTGGTGAGGCCACGGCTTTGTTGGCGGGCGACGCCTTGCAAACCCTGGCCTTTGAAGTGCTCACCGCCACCGACGACGCCACACCCAGCGCGGTGGTGGCGCAATGCACCCGGTTGCTGGCCCAAGCCAGCGGGGCCTCGGGCATGGCTGGTGGGCAGGCCATCGATTTGGCCAGCGTGGGCCAGCGCTTGTCGGCCGAGCGCTTGCGTCAAATGCACGACTTGAAAACCGGCGCCTTGTTGCGCGCCAGTGTGTTGCTGGGCGGTGCGTGTGCGCAGGCCACGCCCGACGAGCAGCGTTGTTTGGGGCAGTGGGGCCAGGCCCTGGGCTATGCGTTCCAAGTGGTGGACGACATCCTCGACGCCACCGCCAGCACCGAGGTGTTGGGCAAGACGGCCGGCAAAGACCAAGCCGATGACAAGCCCACGGTGGTGACCCAGCTGGGCCTGCCTGCCGCCCGCGAGCTGGCCCAGCGCCTGCAAGCTCAGGCGCATGAGGCCTTGCAAGCCATGTCCCTACCCGAGGGCCATCATTTGGCCACGATCACCGATTGGGTGGTCAACCGAATAAACTAAGCGCCCCATGGCCCAGACTCTGCTCTCCACGATTCAATCTCCGGACGACGTGCGTCCCTTGTCGCGCGAGCAATTGCGGCAGTTGGCGCGGGAGTTGCGCGAGCACGTGTTGCACAGCGTGGCCCAAACGGGTGGCCACCTGAGTTCCAACCTGGGCACGGTGGAGCTCACCGTGGCCTTGCACCACGTGTTCCATGCCCCCGACGACCGCATCGTTTGGGATGTGGGCCACCAAACCTATCCCCACAAAATCCTCACCGGGCGTCGTGACCAGATGCCGGGTTTGCGCCAGCTCGGTGGCATCAGCGGCTTTCCCAAGCGCGACGAAAGCCCCTACGACGCCTTTGGCACCGCCCACTCGTCCACCAGCATTTCGGCGGCGCTGGGCATGGCGGTGGCCTCGCGCCTGCAAGGCAGCGACCGCCACTGCATCGCCGTGATTGGCGATGGCGCCATGACGGCTGGCATGGCCTTCGAGGCCATGAACAACGCGGGTGTCGAAGACGCCAACTTGCTGGTCATCCTCAACGACAACGACATGTCCATCAGCCCGCCGGTGGGCGCGCTCAACCGCTACTTGGCGCAGCTGCTCAGTGGGGGCCTCTACGCCACGGCCAAAGAGGTGGGCTCGCAGGTGCTGAAAAACGTGCCGCCGCTTTATGAGCTGGCCAAGCGCTTCGAGCAGCAGGCCAAAGGCATGGTGGTGCCCGCCACTTTGTTTGAAAAGTTTGGCTTCAACTACGTGGGCCCCATCGATGGCCACGACCTTGACGCGCTCATCCCCACCCTGCAAAACCTCAAGAGCCGCAAAGGCCCGCAGTTTTTGCACGTGATCACCCGCAAGGGCCAGGGCTATGCCCAGGCCGAGCAAGACCCCGTGGCCTACCACGGCCCGGGCAAGTTCGACCCAGCGGTGGGCATCGTGCCCTCGACCAAGCCCGCACCCAAAACCTTCAGCCAGGTGTTTGGCGATTGGCTGTGCGACATGGCCCAGGCCGACCCGCGCTTGGTGGCCATCACCCCGGCCATGCGCGAGGGCTCGGGCATGGTGGAGTTCCACCGCCGTTTCCCCGACCGCTATTTCGATGTGGGCATTGCCGAGCAACACGCCCTGACTTTTGCCGCTGGCTTGGCCTGTGAAGGCCTCAAGCCGGTGGTGGCCATTTATTCCACCTTCTTGCAACGCGCCTACGACCAGCTCATTCACGATGCGGCTTTGCAAAAGCTGCCCATGGTGCTGGCCCTGGACCGCGCTGGCATTGTGGGTGCCGATGGCCCCACCCATGCCGGTTTGTATGACATTGCGTTTTTGCGCACCGTGCCCCAGGTGAGCATTGCCTGCCCCTCCGATGAACGCGAGTGCCGGGCCTTGTTGACCACGGCCCACCACATGGACCACCCCGTGGCGGTGCGCTACCCGCGCGGTGCCGGGGTGGGCGCGCCCAGCAACGAAGCCCTGGAACCCTTGCCCATCGGTAAAGGCGTGGTGCGTCGCCAAGGCCAGCGCCTGGCCATTCTGGCTTTTGGCACCTTGCTGCATCCCGCCCTCACGGTGGGCAACCAGCTCGACGCCACGGTGGTGGACATGCGCTGGGTCAAGCCCTTGGATGAGGCGCTGTTGGTCGAGCTGGCCCAAAGCCACGAGGCCTTGGTGACGGTGGAAGAGGGCGCCTTGATGGGCGGTGCCGGTAGCGCCGTGCTGGAGGCCTTGCAAGCCCATGGCCTGCACCCAGAGGTGGTGTGCCTGGGCGTGCCCGATGTGTTCACCGAGCATGGCGACCCCAAGGTGTTGCTGTCGCAATTGGGCCTCGATGCCCCTGGCCTGCTCGCCAGCATTCAAAACCGGTTGGGGCATTTGAAGCTGACCCTGGGCGCAGCGCCAACACCCAACCTCAAACGCGTGCATTAAGCCCCCAAACCTAGGGATAGTCCTAGCAGTGGCGAGGCGTCATTCAAGAGACATTACACTTGATTTTTAACCGTTGACACGAGGTAATCAATGAACGAAGTTCAAAACCAAACTGAACAACCCCAAGGCGGTCGCCGCAAGTTTTTCATGGCCGCTGCAGCCACCGCTGCTTTGGCCGCTTGCTCCAAGCAAGAAGAGAAGCCCGCAGCGGCAGCGGCACCGGCTGCCCCCGCAGTGGTGACCCAGCAAAAAATTCGCTGGCGCCTGACTTCCAGCTTCCCCAAGGTGCTCGACACCCTGTTTGGCGTGAACGACGTCTTTGCCGCCAAGGTCAAAGAAATGTCGGGTGGCAACTTCGAAATCACCACCCACGCAGCTGGTGAACTCGTGCCTGCCTTTGGCACCATCGACGCCGTGAAAGACGGCACCGTGGAAATGGCCAACACCGCGCCTTACTACTACTTCGGCAAGGACGAAACCTTCGCCCTGGCTTGCGCGATTCCCTTCGGCTTGAATGCTCGCCAAATGACCGCCTGGATGTATGACGGCAATGGCCTCAAGCTCATGCGCGAGTTCTACAACAACTACAACATCATCAACTTCCCCATGGGCAACACGGGTGCTCAAATGGGTGGCTGGTTCCGCAAGCCCATCAAGTCCCTGGCCGACTTCAAAGGCACCAAGTTCCGCGTGGGTGGCTTTGGTGGCAAGGTGGTTGCTCGCATTGGTGGCGTGCCCCAAAACATTCCTGGCGGTGAAATCTACACGGCCCTGGAAAAAGGCACCATCGACGCCGCCGAGTGGGTCGGTCCTTACGATGACCAAAAAATGGGCTTCTACAAAGTGGCCAAGCACTACGCCTACCCGGGCTGGTGGGAAGGTGGTCCTCAGCTCGAATTGCACGTCAACACCAAGGCGTTCAACTCGCTGCCCAAAGAGTACCAAGCCATCATCTCTGCAGCTTCGGCTTACGCCCACCACGACATGCTGGCCAAATACGACGCCCGCAACGCTCAGGCGCTCAAAACCCTGGTGGCCAACGGTGCTCAGCTGTTCCCCTTCCCCAAAGACCTCATGGACGCGGCTTTCAAAGAAGCCATGGCCCTCTACGACGAAATCTCGGCCAAGAACCCGGCCTGGAAAAAGGTCTACACCGACTACGCTGCATTCCGCAAAGACGCCAACCTCTGGTTCCGTTTCACCGAAGGCACGTTCGACCGCTTCATGCAAAGCGCCAAGCTGTAATCCCCTGGCTGGTGGCCCGCAAGGGCTGCTGGCCTGGCGATACGCTCAACCGAGGCTCAGGCCTCGGTTTTTTTTGCCCATGAAAAAAGGGCCCGAAGGCCCTGAGGGTGGGGGTGCTCACCGGCCGCAGTGCAGGGCCTGGCTTGGGGCCCCGAGGGGCCTCAATCACTGGGTGGGAGGTGGTGGCTCCATGCTGGGCATTTCCAGGTTCTGGAGGATGTTGTCCACGTTCACCTTCACCGGGGCTTCGATGTTGCCCGTCACCAACTGGGGGTAGTTGATGATGGTGGCCACCATGATCACCTGAATGATGATGAAGAGGATGGAGCCTTTGTAGATTTCGGTGGTTTTCAGGCCCGGGATGGTGCGCTGGGTGATGCGGTCCACGTAGTCGTTGCGGGGCGCCACGCTGCGCAGGTAGAACAGCGCGAAACCAAAGGGCGGGGTGAGGAACGAGGTTTGCAGGTTCATGGCCAGAATCACCCCGAACCAGATCATGGCCTGGTCTTCGGTCATGCCAGGCACCAGGGTCGGCAAGATCTTCGCTGCAGCCGGCGCCAGCAAGGGGATGACGATGAAGGCGATTTCAAAGAAGTCGATGAAGCAGCCCAGCACGAAGACCAGCAGGTTCACGATGATGAGGAAGCCCAAGGCACCACCGGGAATGTTGCTGAACAGGTGTTCCACCCAGATGTGGCCGTCGGCCGCATTGAAGGTGAAGCTGAACACGGTGGAGCCAATCAGAATGAACATCACAAAGGTGGACAAGCGGGTGGTGTTGTCCATGGCCTGGCCAATGATGTCGCGATTGAGTCGCTTTTTGACGCTGGCCAAGATGAGCGCGCCCAAGGCACCCATGGCCCCGCCCTCGGTGGGGGTGGCCACGCCCAGGAAGATGGTGCCCAACACCAAGAAGATGAGGATCAGCGGTGGCATGAGGGCAAAGGTGACTTGCTCGGCCAATTTGGACAGCAGCCCCATGCGGGTGACGTGGTTCAAGATCGACAAGCTCAAGCCCGTGAGCGAAGCCACCGTCATGGACATGATGACCACTTCATCCAGCGGCGCCGCCTCGGTGCGGCCCAGCCAAGCGGCCATGAAGGGGTTGTGCAAAGACTTGGCCCAATAAATGCCCAAGGCCGTGCAAAAGCCCATCAACAGCATGAGCGAGATGTGGCCCGAGCGGCCATTGGGTTCACGGTAAATGCGCGCTTCCATGGGCAGGGCTGGGGCGGCCTTGGGGAAGAAGATGGCGGCAAGCACCACAACGCCGATGTAAAGACCCACCAACATCAGGCCCGGCACCAGGGCGCCGGCATACATGTCGCCCACCGAGCGGCCCAGCTGGTCGGCCAGCACGATCAGCACCAGCGAAGGCGGAATGGCCTGCGCCAGCGTGCCCGAGGCGGTGATGGCCCCGGTGGCCAAGATGCGGTTGTAGTCGTAGCGCAGCATGATGGGCAAGGAGATCAGGCCCATGGAGATCACGGCCGCTGCCACCACGCCGGTGGTGGCCGCCAACAAAGCGCCCACCAGAATCACCGCAATGGCCAAGCCCCCGCGAATGGGGCCAAACACTTGGCCCACGGTTTCCAGCAGCTCCTCGGCCATGCCGGATCGCTCCAGGATGATGCCCATGAAGGTGAAGAAGGGAATGGCCAGCAGGGTGTCGTTCTTCAAAATGCCAAAGATGCGCAAGGGCAAGGCTTGAAAGAGCGAGGGCGGGAAGATTTCGGCTTCCATGCCGATGAAGCCAAACAGCAAGCCCGTGGCGGCCAGCGAAAACGCCACCGGAAAACCCATGAGCAAAATGATCAATAGCCCAGCAAACAAGATGGGCACAAAGTTAATGGCGAGGAAAGTCTCTTGCATCATTGGCTCCCGGCGGGTTGGCTGACGGAATCTTCGGGGGTGTGCTCAACATGAGCCAGCACATCGGGGCCTACACCGCGCAAGAAAGCGACCCGCTTGATGAGTTCAGACACGCCTTGCAAGGCCAAGAGCGCAAAACCCAGCGGCACCAGGCCATACACCGGCCAACGGGCCAGACCACCGGCGTTTTCAGACATTTCGCCCGTGAGGTAGGCCTGCATGAACAAGGGCCAGGACAAATCGATGAGCAACACGCAAAACGGCATGAGCACCAGCACGATGCCGCCCACATCGATCCAGTTGCGAACGCGGGGGCTGAGCCGCGCCGACAAAAAGTCGATGCGCACGTGGGCGTTTTTCAGCAGCACATAGCCTGCGCCCAACATGAACACGCCCGCAAACAAATACCACTGCACTTCCAAGAAGGCGTTGGACCCCATGTCGAACAGCTTGCGAACGATGGCGTTGCCTGCGCTGATGAGGGTGGTGGCGAGGATCAACCAGCCGGTGAGCTTGCCCATGAACTGGGATAAATCGTCGATGCGACGGGAGATCAAAAGCAAAGCGTTCATGCTTGTCCTTTTTTGAGGTTGGCCAAGTCTGATCGAGACGAGTTGGCCACTGCGTTTCAAATGTCAGGCATTGTAGGGATCGACAGCTCCGTGTCAGCGTTTCTCCTGTGAAAACCACGGGTAAACAGCCATGAAAAAGCCCCGAACAAGGGATAACCCCCATGCGATTGAGGGGCCGCCGAAGGGGCGTTATGAACACTTGTTCATGAGCGTGAACCATGAGGTCGAAGTCTCCTGGCTTGCGTTCCAATACACAAACAAAGGAATCGCGTGTGAACGAGTGGTGGGACAGCCTGAAAACGGCTTTCGAATTGGTGTGGCTTTGGGATGAGACCCTGTCGGAAATTGTCCGGCGGTCGCTCATGGTCAGCCTGAGTGCCACGGTGTTGGCCTGCTCACTGGGCATGGGCGTGGGGGCTTGGCTGGGGGTGCACCGATCCCGCCTGATGCTCGCGATCCTGCCGGTGCTCAACACCTTGCTGGCCTTGCCTTCGGTGGTGGTGGGCTTGGTGGTTTATTTGTTGTTGTCGCGCACTGGCCCCTTGGGGCATTTGGGTTGGCTGTTCACGTTTCAAGCCATGGTGCTCGCGCAAACCGTTTTGTTATTGCCCTTGGTGATTGCGCTCACCCGACAGTGGGTGAACCAAGCCGATCAGGATTTCGGGGAGCAATTGGCGTCCTGGGGGGCTGGCCCCTGGGTTCGCAGTTGGCTGCTGGCCTGGGAGGTGCGTTGGTCGTTGCTCACCGTGATCATCACCGCGTTTGGTCGCGCCGTCTCCGAGGTGGGGGCGGTGATGATCGTGGGCGGCAATGTCGATGGCTTCACCCGCGTGATGACCACGGCCATTGCCTTGGAAACCAGCAAGGGCGACTTGCCCTTGGCACTGGGGCTGGGTTTGGTGTTGCTGACGGTGGTGCTGGCTTTGCACCTGAGTTTGTCGTGGCTGATTCGTCACAAGGCCCTGAACGCCCCCATCGTGGCGGGAGCTGCGTCATGACCCCGCACCTGCAATGTCAAGACTTGGGCTGCCGGCTGGGCGGTCAATGGGTGTTGCGTGGCATCGACTTGCGCATTGCACCCGGCGAGCGGGTGGCGTTGGTGGGGGCCAATGGCTCGGGCAAAACCACCTTGATGCGGGTGTTGCATGGTTTGCAGCCCCACCACCAGGGCACGCTCACGCGCGGTGAGGCCGAGCAAGTCATGATGTTCCAGCGCCCGCACATGATGCGCCTGAGCGTGCAAGCGCAATTGCAATTGGGCTTGTGGCTGGCACCGGGCAGCGCGCGCACTTGGTCCAACTGGCAACGCTGCCGCCAACAAGCGACGCAGGTCTTGCACGACATGGGCTGGGCCGATTTGGCGCACCAACCCGCCAACACCTTGTCGGGCGGGCAGCGCCAGCGCGTGGCCTTTGCCTTGGCGTGGGCCAGGCAGCCCGATGTGGTGTTCCTCGACGAACCCACGGCCAACCTGGACCCGCAAAGCAAGCGCGAACTCGAGACACGCCTCACCGAGGCCTTGGACGCACGGGCTGCCGATCGGCCCGTGACCTTGGTGTTCAGCAGCCACAACCTGGGTCAGGTCAAGCGACTGGCGACACGGGTCATTTATCTGGAGCGGGGGCAGGTGCAGGCCGATTTGCCCACCGAGCGGTTTTTCGAGGATGACTTGAGTGAGAGTCATCCCTTGGCCCATTGGTTTTTAAAAGGAGAGCGATTCACATGAACATTCAACGCAAACTCACATTCGCGTTGGGCGCAGTGGCTTTGTCCCTGGGCGTGGTGACGCAGGCTCAGGCCGAGACCATCGTCATGGCCTCGACCACCTCCACCGAGCAGTCGGGCTTGTTCAAGCACTTGTTGCCCAAGTTCAAAGCGGCCACGGGCATTGACGTCAAGGTGGTGGCACAAGGCACTGGCCAGGCCCTGGAGACCGGCCGTCGTGGCGATGCCGACATTTTGTTTGTGCACGATCCCGCCAAGGAAAAGGCGTTTGTCGAGCAAGGCTACGGTGTGAAGCGATTCACCGTCATGTACAACGACTTTGTGCTGATTGGCCCGGGCAGCGATCCGGCCAAGGTCAAAGGCAACAACGTGAGCACCGCCTTTGCCACCCTGGCGAAAGCAAATGGCCCGTTCATTTCGCGCGGCGACAAGAGTGGCACCCACTCGGCTGAGCTTCGTTTTTGGAAGCTCACTGGCATCGACAACAAAGGCTCGGCCTACAAGGCGTGTGGTTGCGGCATGGGCCC
>JAYPFZ010000020.1:27504-28556 GCA_038126555.1 Betaproteobacteria bacterium | reverse complement strand
GCGGCGCGCTCACCCACCACCACCACGGGATCCAACTGGGTGGTCACCGTTTGAGCCGTTGCAGACAAGGACACGCAACCCAAGGCCAAAGCAATCAGGCGAGGCTGGAAAACAGATTGAGACATGATGAAAACCAAACAAAAATGTCCTCACCGCCTTCCCCGACAGTGCTTGGACGACACAGCCTCGCGTTGCACGCGAGACCACTTTGTTGGCCGGTATCCGGGCTGGCGAAACAACTTCATCGGCCTTCCCAACGACTTGTTCAAGGTCATCAGTGGCTGTGTGCGATGAAGCGGGCTATGAAAGCCGTTCGCTTGACCGTTGCGGGGGCAGCGCAGGCTGACGGGGGAGCCCGAAAAGGACCTCCACGCTTCTGCTTCCCGTTGAACTGAGGCATGTGAACCACACCTCGAGCACCAACAAATCAGATTCTAGACCCCTGGCCTTCAGGGTCTTTAGAATGGCGCCATGAGCGAACACCCCATGTTGGCACCCCTGATCGAGCGCGTTGAGCGCTTGCTGTTGCGTTATCAGGAACTCAAACGAACGAATGCCCTGCTGGCCGAGCAAGTGGCTCAGCTCACGCTGGAGCGCGATTCGCTCAAGTCCCGGCTCACCACGGCACGCCAGCGCATCGATGGTCTGCTCGATCGCCTGCCCGTTGATGCCAACGCCAAGGACCCCGAATGAACCAGCTTGAAGTCCAAATCATGGGTCACGGCTATGTGCTGGGCTGCCCCGATGGCGCCGAGCAGCGCCTGCAAGAAGCAGTGCGCCGAGTCGACGAGGCCATGTGCAAAATTCGAGACAACGGCAAGATCAAAGCCCGTGACCGCATCGCGGTGTTGGCCGCTGTGAACCTGGCCTTCGATCAACTCGACACCACCAAGCCCATGAGCGAGTTCACCGGCGAAATCGATGGCAATGCTTACGACCGCATCCTCGGCCGCCTCGATGATGCCTTGAGCGACGACGGCCAATTGCTTTAAGTGACCGCGCTTCTCGCGTCTCGCCCCTTCCCCCCCTAAAATTTCCACTGTCTGCAAGCC
>JAYPFZ010000020.1:0-27494 GCA_038126555.1 Betaproteobacteria bacterium | reverse complement strand
CGGCCGCCTCGATGATGCCTTGAGCGACGACGGCCAATTGCTTTAAGTGACCGCCCCGGGCGCACTCACGCCCCCTTCCCCCCTAAAATTTCCACCGTCTGCAAGTCCTCGGGCTTTATATTTCCTTGAACCAATGCTCGTATGAGCCAGGGCTTGGAACATTGGCTACCGGGCGTGAACGTCTCGCGTCAGATGATCCCAAAGGTTGCCTGCCCTCGCCCACCTGAACCCTTCCGTTCAGGATGACGGCTCGGGGTGCTTGCAGACACCCCATTCATTACGACTGTCTGCCATGGATCTTTCCCTTTCTCTGATTCTTGAGTTGTCCGCACTGGGCATCGGTGCTGGTTTTTTGGCGGGCTTGCTCGGTATTGGGGGGGGCATGGTCATGGTCCCCTTTCTCACCTTCATGCTGGATCTGCGGGGCATTGACCCCAGCCTCACCATCAAGATGGCGATTGCCACGTCCATGACCACCATCATCTTCACCTCGGCCTCCAGCGTGCGGGCGCATCACCGCAAAGGCGCTGTGCTCTGGACGGTGGTGAAAACCTTTGCCCCAGGCTTGGTGCTGGGCAGCTTGCTGGCCAGCTTGGGCGTGTTCTCGCTGGTGAAGGGCAAATACCTGAGCATTGTGTTTGCCCTGTTCGTGGGCTATGCCGCCACCAACATGTTCTTCAGCAAAAAAGCCGCGGGCGAAAAACCCATGCCCGGTGTCGCTGGCCAAATGGCCATGGGCACCGTGATTGGCTTTTTCTCAGGGCTGGTGGGGGCAGGCGGTGCCTTTCTCAGCGTGCCCTTTTTATCCAAGCGCGTGCCCATCCATTCGGCTGTCGCCACCAGCGCTGCCATTGGCTTTCCCATTGCCCTCACCAACGGGGTGGGCTATGTGATCAGTGGTTGGGGTCACAGCGTCGTGCCCGGTGCATTGGGTTTTGTCTGGCTACCCGCGGTGGCCATCATTTGCGCGTTCAGCATCTTCATGGCCCCACGTGGCGCGGCCATGGCTCACCGTTGGCCGGTTCAAAAGCTCAAACGGGCATTTGCCATTCTGTTGTATTTCGTGGCCATCAGCATGCTGGTCAAGGGCATCACGGCCTGAAGCTTCAACTGGGCGTCACGCACCAGGGGGCTTGGTCCTGAACCAAGCCCATCCACAGGGCCCAGCCCGACATCCCCGCCAACACGGCACCGGCCAATCGAATGCCCAGGTGTCGCCAGCGGCTCCAGTCGGCGGGCTGCCTCCACTTCAAACGCTGACGCCACAGCATCGGCACTGCGGCCAGCACCACGCCAGAGCCCAAAGCAAAAGCCAGCATGGTGATGGCCCCCTGCCCAGGTGTGCCGCTGAGGGCCGCTAGGGTGAGCGCGGAAAACAAGAGGCCACACGGCCAAAACACCCAAACCAAACCCATCATGGCCGACTGGGTCCAGATCGGCGCTTTGGCCAAGACGCTCACTCGTGACTGCATCCACCGCCAAATTTGAGCGGCCGCTTGAACCATGAACAAGGGCTGATCGCCCCGCACCAGCATCAGCAAACCCCAGATCAAAAACAGAGCGTGAAAAAACGCCCAAACGGGTCGCAGGCTTTGAACGTGAACGCTCCAGTCGCCCACCAGTTGCATGGACGCACCCGCCAAAGCACCGGCCAAGGCGTATCCGGTCATCCGACCCAATTGAAACGCCCCTTGCTGAACCGCACGGGACTGGGTGGCGCACAAGGGGCCGCACATGGCCAAACAGTGCGGGGAGCCAGCCCAGCCCATGAGCAGGGCCGCCAGCCAAATGGAGGTGTTCATCAGAGGATTCTAGAAAACCGCCCTTGACGATCCCGGTTGGCTTGCAAATGGGCATCGAACACCATGGCCACGGCACGGACGAAGAACCACCCCAACTCCGTCACCTCGATGTCTTGGGCGTGAATCGTGACCAAGCCCTGCTCTTGCAGCTCCCCCAGCCGGTTGAGCTCTTGGCTGAAGTGGGCCCGGAAGTCGATGAGGTGGGCCGACTCAATGGCTTCGATGTCGACACGGCCCTGGCACATCAAGGCCATGATCACCGCACGACGCAACAGGTCTTCACGCGTGAGTCGGTAGCCGCGCTCGATGGGCAACTCGCCTTGCGCCAACATCTGGGCATAGGCGTCCAGGGTCTTGACGTTTTGGCTGTAGGTGGGGCCCATGCGGCCAATGGCCGAGACGCCCAAGGCCACCAAGTCCCCATCGGGTTGGGTGCTGTAGCCCTGAAAGTTGCGATGCAAGCGACCCTGGCGCTTGGCCACACTCAGGCTGTCGTTGGGCAAGGCAAAGTGGTCCATGCCGATGTAGACATAGCCCGCCTCTTGCAGCAAGCGATTGGCCATGGACATCATGGCAATTTTGGTGCGCGCATCGGGCAAGGTGTGCTCATCGATGCGGCGCTGGGGCTTGAAGCGCAAGGGCAAGTGGGCATAGCCGTAGATGGCCAAGCGATCGGGACGCATCGCCACCACCGACTTCAAGGTCTGCTCGAAAGTGGCTGGGGTTTGATGCGGCAAACCGTAAATCAAGTCCAGGTTGATCGACTCAAAACCCAAGGCACGGGCATGGTCCAGCGTGGTGCGAATCTGGCTCACCGACTGAACCCGATGCACGGCTTCTTGCACTTGTGGGTCGAGGTCTTGCACCCCAAAACTGAGTCGGTTGTAGCCCAGAACCTTCAAGTGATGCAGGCGTTTGAGTGAAACGGTTCGGGGATCAATCTCGACCGCAAACTCCCCTTCCTCTTGCCATTCAAAGGCTTCTTGCAAAGCGCGCGTCAGGCGGGTGAGGTCTTCGTCGTGATAGAAGGTGGGCGTGCCGCCACCCAAATGCACCTGGGCCACCGACTCACGGCGACCCAGCATGTCCACGGTGAGGTCCAACTCGGTGATCAGGTGGTCGAGATACTGAGTGGCCTTGTCGTATTGCTTGGTGACAATTTTGTTGCAAGCACAGTAGTAGCAAAGCGACCGGCAAAACGGCAAATGCACATACACCGACAAGGGGTGGTGGGTGGCCGCCAGGCCCAAACGCCGCATGCTGAGGGCTTGCCGGTGTTCCTCGGCGCCAAATTGGGTTTGGAATTGATCGGCGGTGGGGTAAGAGGTGTAACGGGGGCCCGACACATCGTGGCGGGTGATCAACTCAGGCGTCAAGGTCAGCATGCTGTCCCCTTCCGTGGTTTATAGAATAAAGGGGTTAACGGCCAACCAGACAAATCCACATGCAAGCCAACGCCATTCAGGTCGCCTGTTCGAACTGCAACTTGCGAGAACTGTGCATGCCGGTCGATTTGACCGAGCAAGATGTTGCGCGGATTGATCAACTTGTCCAGACCCGACGAAAAATCAAGCGAGGGCAATCCCTGTTCACCACAGGGGATCCCTTCACTTCGCTCTACGCCATCCGAACTGGCTTTTTCAAGACGGCCATCGTCACCGAAGGCGGGCTGGATCAAGTCACGGGTTTCCAAATGGCTGGCGAAATCATGGGGCTCGATGGCATCGTCAACCAGGTTCACCGATGCGACGCCATTGCCTTGGAAGACGCCGAAGTCTGCGTCATGCCCTTCGAACGCATCGAAGAGCTGTCTCGGGAAGTGAACGCCCTGCAGCGCCATGTTCACAAAATCATGAGCCGAGAAATCGTTCGCGAACACAGTGTGATGTTGCTGCTGGGCAGCATGCGTGCCGAAGAGCGCTTGGCTGCTTTTTTGCTCAACCTGACCCAACGCCTGCATGCCCGAGGTTTCTCGCGCTCCGAAATGATTCTGCGCATGAAGCGCGAAGAAATCGGCAGCTTCTTGGGCATGAAACTCGAAACCGTGAGCCGCACCTTCAGCAAGTTCGTGGAAGAAGGGCTGATCCTGGTGAACCAGCGCCACATTCAAATCCTGGATGCAGAGGGCCTGCATCACATCGTGCACAACGCGCAAACCAACTGATGGGGCTGGCAAACCGCTACCCTCACTCCACGCGCTTGTTGCAACCGTGCGGGCGATCGTAGGGATCCATGGTGCAGCGGTTTTTCTCAAACGGTGAATTGGCCAGCAAACAGGTCATGGCACTGGAAGTGGCGGTGACGGCCCAAAAAGCAAAGAAAGCCAAGGCATAAAAAGTCTGGCGAGAAATCGCTGGCTCAAAGTCACTCAGCCACGGGATGTCGGCCGGATCCACCAAGCCGAACACCAAAATTTCCATCAGGCCCGCGGCCAAAAAGGCTGGCCACAAAATCCACATCAATCTCAATTTCATTTCCCTGTCTCCTTATCGTGCCCTTCAGGGCTTTTTCATTGAGGGAACGGGCACATCCTGATCGGGCGTGGCGGCATGGTTGCGCGCAGCCAAGGACGGCGTGTGGGGGAGCGCTTCCGTGCTTTGGATGCGGGTGTCGAGCACCACATCGGCATTCTGAATGGCGATGTAGGCCGTTGCGATGCCAGCGATCACCACGGCCAAGGGCCCCAAAATCACCATCCACACCATGCCGTGTTTCCACCACGGCTTGGCCAGGTCTGACGAAAGATTCGCAACACTCATGGCTAACTCCTGTTAACGAGGGACCAAGAACGCGGTGGATTCACTGACCACCACATCACTGGCCTTGGCTTTCACATCGAACCAAATTTTGTGACTTCCTGAACTGGCTGAGCCGTAAGGAATGTCCACTTGCAAAACCACCCAACGCGACTCGGTGGGGCCCACCACAAACTCCGCTGCATCTTTGTGCAGCTTGACCTGCTCTAAGCCCCTGACGGCCACGGTGTAGGTTTGCTCGGACTCGCTGGCATTCATCAACTGCAGTTGATAGACGTTTTGCAACATGCCGTCTTCGGTGATGCGAGCCAGTGTGGCGCGATCACGCACGATGTCCACTTTCAGGGGTTTGCGCATGGCCAAAGACACCATCATGGCCACACACAACAAGCCCAGAATGGTGGAGTAAATCAGCACCCGCGGCCGGAAGATGCGAGTCAACAAAGACTCAGTGTGGCCACTTTTCACGGCTCGCTGGGTGTCGTAGCGCACCAAGCCCCGCTCCAAACCGACTTTGTCCATCACGGTGTTGCAAACGTCGACGCAAGCGCCACAACCAATGCACTCGTATTGCAGGCCATTGCGGATGTCGATGCCCGTTGGGCACACCTGCACGCACAGAGTGCAGTCGATGCAGTCGCCCTGCTGAGCTTGCTGCTCATCGGTCTTGGCGCGTTTGCCACGGGGTTCGCCACGCGCTTCGTCGTAGGTGACGATGAGGGTGTCCTGATCGAACATGGCGCTTTGGAAACGGGCATAGGGGCACATGTATTTGCACACCTGCTCGCGCATGAATCCGGCATTGCCATAGGTGGCAAAGCCGTAGAAAAAGACCCAGAAGATTTCCCAAGAACCCAGATTCCAGTGGGCAAATTCAGCCAACAGCACGTGAATGGGGGTGAAGTAACCCACAAAGGTGAAGCCCGTCCACAGCGCCACGGCCAGCCAAATGAAATGCTTCAGGCTTTTTTTGCCCAAGCGCGCCATGCCCCAAGGTCCGTTGTCCAGTCGCATGCGGGCGGAACGATCGCCCTCGACGTGGTGCTCAATCCACAAAAAGATTTCGGTGTAGACCGTTTGAGGACAAGCGTAGCCGCACCACAAACGGCCGGCCACCGCAGTGAATAAAAACAAAGACAGGGCGCTGATGACCAACAGCCCCGTCAAATAAATGAAGTCCTGGGGGTAAAGCACCAGGCCAAAAATGTAAAAACGCCGAGCCTCCAAGTCGAAGAGCACCGCTTGACGCTGCCCCCATTCGACCCAAGGCAGGCCGTAAAAGACCAGCTGAGTTAACCAAACGAAGGCCCATCGCCAGTTGGCGAATAGGCCTTTGACCGATCGTGGGTAGATTTTTTGGCTGGACTGGTATAGCGAAACCAGCTCCTCATCTGAGGCCTTGATGGGGATGACTTTCTTTGGGGAATCACTCACGATCGATCACTTCAATACTACGAACTCAACGGTTGTTGGAGAGGCCCCAAACGTAAGCCGTCAACACATGGATTTGCGAGGGCGTCAATCGGCCTTCTTGAGCGGGCATCAGGTTGTTCTTCCCGCCATTGATCATGGCAATGACGGTTTGTTCTCCCCAGCCATGCAGCCAAATTTTGTCGGTCAGGTTGGGGGCACCCACGGCGTGCATACCTTTTCCGTCAGCGCCGTGACAAGCCGCGCACGCCACAAACTTGGATTTACCCAACTGGGCGCGCACGTTGTCGTGCGGGCTGTTGGACAAACTCAGCACGTAGTTGGCCAGGTTGCGCACCTCTTCGGGCGTGCCCACAGCCGCGGCCATCGGGGGCATCACCCCATTGCGACCTTTGGTGATGGTCTGCTTGATGGTGTCAGGTTCACCGCCATAGAGCCAATCGTTGTCGGTCAGGTTGGGGAAGCTCTTGGAGCCATGCGCATCCGAGCCATGACACTGGGCGCAGTTGTTCATGAACAAGCGCTCGCCAATGGCATGGGCCTTGGGATCTTTGGCCAGGTCTTCCACCTTCATGGCGTCGTATTGGGCATACAAAGGCTTCAGGGCTTCGTTGGCCTTGGCCACTTCAGCCGCGTGTTGGTCGCGCGACGTCCACTTGAATTGGCCTTGGTTTTGTCCCAAACCGGGGTAGAGGAACAAATAGAGCACCGCAA
Organism: Betaproteobacteria bacterium; assembly: GCA_038126555.1. Classification (GTDB taxonomy): domain Bacteria; phylum Pseudomonadota; class Gammaproteobacteria; order Burkholderiales; family Burkholderiaceae_C; genus Limnohabitans. Next base: position 20,791 of record JAYPFZ010000020.1, on the reverse strand, counting down.
ACACAATGGTGATCACAAACAAACCCACCCACCACAAGGGCAAAGGGTTGTTCATTTCCATCAGGTCTTCGTCCCAGACGTGGCCTGTGGTGTTGTTGGCATCGGAAACCACTTTTTTGCGAGCAGTCAAAACCAGCAGCAACACGCACGCCAGGATACTGACGGCCACGATGACGGCCACGTAGTTGGCCCAAAAAGCGTTGATGAAATCACTCATGATCAGTCATCCTGAAAAGGGAGTTTGGCGGCTTCGTCAAAGCCCTTGGATTTGCGACGATCCATGGCCCAGATGACGATGCCGATGAAGGTCAGGAAACTGACCACGGTGGAGAGGATGCGCAAAGTGGTGACGTCCATGTTGTGCTCCTCAGCGCAAAGCGCGTCCCAAAGATTGGAGGTAGGCAATCACAGCGTCCATTTCGGTCTTGCCTTCCACCGCTTTGGAGGACGAAGCGATTTCTTCATCGGTGTAGGGCACGCCCACGGTGCGCAAAGCGGCCATGTGCTTGGGCATGCTCTGGGCGTCCACCATGTTTTTCTCCAGCCAAGGGTAGTAAGGCATGTTGGACTCGGGCACCACATCGCGCGGGTTCACCAAGTGCACACGGTGCCATTCGTCGCTGTAGCGGCCGCCCACACGGGCCAGATCGGGGCCCGTGCGCTTGGAGCCCCACTGGAAGGGGTGGTCGTAAACCGACTCACCCGCCACCGAGTAGTGACCGTAACGCAGGGTTTCGGCGCGGAAGGGGCGAATCATTTGCGAGTGGCAGTTGTAGCAACCTTCACGCACGTAGACATCACGCCCAGCCAGCTCCAAGGGAGTTGGCGGCTTCACACCCGCAATGGGCTGGGTGGTGGACGTTTGGAAGAACAGCGGAACGATTTCCACCAAGCCCCCGACCGCAATCACCAGCACGATGAGCACGATCATGAGGAAGTTGTTGGTTTCAATCTTCTCGTGGGAAAAACCCGTTTTTTCGGTTGACATGATGTGAACCTCTTTCTTTAGGCGTGAGCGTGAACGGCCGGGATGGCTTTGGCCACGGGCTCGCCCTTGCGAATGGTCATGAACACGTTCCAGGCCATGATCAACATGCCAGCCAGATACAGCACACCGCCCAAGAAACGAATCACGTAGTAGGGATAGGTGGCTTTCACCGACTCGACGAAGGTGTAGGTGAGCGTGCCGTCTTCATTGATGGCGCGCCACATCAGGCCCTGCATCACACCGGCAATCCACATGGCTGCGATGTAGAGCACGATGCCAATGGTGCTCATCCAGAAGTGCACCTCAATGGCCTTGACCGAGTGCATGGACTTTTGGTTGAAGAGCTTGGGAATCAGGAAATACATGGTGCCCATGGAGATGAGACCCACCCAACCCAAGGCGCCAGAGTGCACGTGGCCAATCGTCCAGTCGGTGTAGTGCGACAAGGCGTTCACCGTCTTGATGGACATCATGGGGCCTTCGAAGGTCGACATGCCATAGAAGGACAGCGACACGATCAGAAAGCGCAGCACGGGGTCATCGCGCAGCTTGTGCCAGGCACCCGACAAGGTCATGATGCCGTTGATCATGCCGCCCCAGCTGGGTGCCAACAAAATCAGCGAGAAGATCATGCCGATGGACTGAGTCCAATCGGGCAATGCGGTGTAGTGCAAGTGGTGAGGGCCGGCCCACATGTAAGTGAAGATCAGCGCCCAGAAGTGAACGATGGACAAGCGGTAGGAATACACCGGACGACCCGCTTGCTTGGGAATGAAGTAATACATCATGCCCAGGAAACCTGCGGTCAGGAAGAAGCCCACGGCGTTGTGGCCATACCACCACTGCACCATCGCGTCTTGCACGCCGGCATACACCGAGTAGGACTTCATCCAACCTGCGGGGATGGCGGCACTGTTGACCAAATGCAAAAGGGCCACGGCCAAAATGAACGCGCCGTAGAACCAGTTGCCCACGTAAATGTGTCGAACCTTGCGCATGCCAATGGTGCCGAAGAACACCACCGCATAGGCCACCCAAACCAAGGTGATCAGGATGTCGATGGGCCACTCCAGCTCAGCGTATTCCTTGCCCTGGGTGTAACCCAAGGGCAAGCTCACCGCCGCAGCCAGGATGACCAGCTGCCAACCCCAAAACGTGAACGCCGCCAGCTTGGGCGCGAACAGGGTCACTTGGCTGGTGCGCTGCACCACGTAGTAACTGCTGCCCAACAAGGCGCAGCCGCCAAAGGCGAAGATCACGGCATTGGTGTGCAGCGGACGCAAACGACCAAAGCTCAGCCAGGGGATACCGAAGTTGAGTTCAGGCCAGGCCAGCTGGGCCGCAATGAAGACGCCGACGAGGAAACCGACCACGCCCCAAACGATCGTCATGATCGAAAAGGCGCGAACGACCCAGTCGTTGTATGTTGCATTCGAGCTTGTGCTCATGGGTAAGACCTTTCAGGTTTTGACTGGGAGAGTTTCCGAGCAGTCCAAGGGTTAGCGCTTGACTTGTGTCAATCGTCTTTCAAAATTCGTTCGGCTTCGCTGTCCAACGACTCGAATTGCCCACTGTGAATGGCCCACCACAGGCCCAACAAAATCAGCAACACCAAGCCAACCGAGAGCGGAATGAGCATGAGCAAGATTTCCACGGTTGATGTCCTATACAGAATGGGTTTGAGCCGGGGTTTTGTTCAGGGGTAAGGCCCTCAACACCACCCACAGCGAACTGGTCGCCATGCCCAGCCCCGCCAAGGCGGGCGGCAAGCCGCCCAGGACTGCCACGGGAATGGCCAGGAGGTTGTAGGCCAAGGCCCACATCAGGCTGCCGCGCACCACCGTCAAGGTTTGGCGCGCCAGCCCAATGAGGTGCGCCACGGCCATGAGACGCCCGCCCAGCGCCACCACATCGGCATGGGCCTGCGCCAGAGGCACCGCTTGCGCAAAAGCCATGGACACATCGGCCCCGGCCAACACGGGCATGTCGTTGAAGCCATCGCCCACCATCAGCAAGCGATGACCTTGCGCTTGCAGTTGACGCAAGCGCTCGAGTTTGTCTTGGGGGGTGCAGTGGCCATGGGCGCGGTCCTCGTCGAGCCCACACTGCTGGGCCATGCGCTGCACTTGCTCGGGGCGGTCCCCCGACATCAAGTGAACCGTCAGGCCCATGGCTTGCAAAGCGTCGAGCGTGGCTTGGGCATCGGGGCGCAACTGCTCGGCCAGCAACAGGCTCATCCACCATTGGCCTTCAGTGACCACGTGCACCGTGGCCGAGCGCGCCGACTCTGGCACGTGAACGCCCGGCCAGGCCTCACAGAACCGCAAGCTGCCCATTCGCAAACGCTGCAAACCCGTGGGGCTTTCCCACTCGCCTTCCAGGCCTTCACCGGGCACTTCACGAATCGACAACACCCCGTGTGACAACGGCTGCTCGATCGTTGCCACCCAGCTGGCCACCGCACGGGCCACCGGGTGGTTGGAGGCGGCAGCGAGTGCAGCCCAAGCGTGGCGAGTCGCAGCATCCAGCCCTGCGGCCTCGGGTTGAGGCTGGGCCAGGCCGGTGCTCGGCAAGTGAGGGCCCCACACCCGTTCAACCCCACTGAGCCCGGTGGTGAGGGTGCCCGTTTTGTCAAACACCACCGTGTCCACCTGACTCAGGGCTTCGAGGGCTTGCACCTTGCGAACCAACACCCCTTCACGCGCCATGCGACCCGCCGCAGCGATGAGGGCGCTGGGCGTGGCCAGCGACAAGGCGCAGGGGCAAGTGACGATGAGCACCGACACGGCCGCCATGACGGCATGCGGCCACCCTTGGGCTGCACCATAGGCAAAGGCCGCCAAGGCCGCCACCAAAACGCCCCACAAAAAGGGCTTGGCCCACCGATCAGCGAGCTGCGCCACCCGTGGCTTATCCAAAGCCGCATCGTGCATCAGGCCCACGATTTGGGCATGCCGCGTGTCAGCCCCCAACTGGGTGATGCGCACCATCACCTGTTGCGACAAATTGTGCGAACCCGCCAGCACGCGGTCGCCCACGCGCCGCGCCTGGGGGTGCGACTCGCCGGTGAGCAAGGCTTCTTCTACCCAGGTGTCCGCGTCCATCAACAGTCCATCGGCGACAAAACGCTCGCCGGGGTTGACCCGAATCACATCACCCACTCGCAATTGACGCGCACTCACCTGCTCCCACACGCCCGGCTCAGTCTGGCGCTGCACCGCCTCGGGCAATCGATTGAGCACCTCGTCCAAGGCCCCTGCGGTGCGATCGCGCAAGCGCAAGGTGAGCCAGCGGCCGGTGAGCAAGAAGAACACAAACATGGTGAAGGAATCGAAATACACCGTGTCGCCCCACCAGCCCCCGGGGGCAAACGTGGCCAGTGAACTCACCACAAACGCGATGGCCATGCCCAACGCCACCGGCAAGTCCATGCCCACGCGCCGCGCCTTGAGGTCGTGCCAGGCGCTCTTCCAGTAGGGCGTGCAAGAAAACACCAGCACCGGCAAGCTCAGCACCCAGCCAGCCCAATGCAACAAACGCAAGCTATCGGCTGGGATCTCACCGGGACCATAGACGTATTCCGGTGCGGCATACATCATCACTTGCATCATGCAAAACCCGGCCACTGCCCATTGCCACAAGGCCAGGCGCGTTTCCGATTGACGCTGCAAGCGGCCCACCGGGTCATGGGCGGGGATGGCGTCGTAGCCCGCCCGGCGCACCGCATCGAACCAAGCCGAGGGCTTGACCCGACCCGCATGCCATTGCACGCGTGCACGCTTGGAGGCGGCATCCACCTCGGCGCGACTCACGCCGGGCACCCCCAACAAGGCAGACTCCACATTCAGGGCACAGGCGGCGCAATGCATGCCCTCGACGCTGATGTAAGACGACCACTCCCCCACTTGCGGGTCGGCTGTGGCCACCGGTGCAGCCACCGGGGTGCTGAATGCCTGCCATTCCTGGGGGTCATCCACCACCCGAGCCGTCGTCGAGGCGAGCTCAGGCAAGGCCTGGCGCTCAGGTGAATTGGGGGTGTCGGGCGTGACGGAGGTCAACATGCGACAAGCCTAAAGGCTGGCGAGTGCACATTGATTGACCTGGATCAAAGCCTCAATTTCCGGCGGTTCTAAGCTGATTGCAACGGTGCATTGGTGCCCGCTTCAACCAAAGGAATTCACATGTATCAACGCATTCTGGTCGCCACCGATGGCAGCAACCTGTCCAAAAAAGCCATCAAAGCCGCTCTGGGTCTGGCCGGCACCTGCCAAGCCGACTTGGTGGCCGTTCGTGTGATTCCTCGCTACGTTCAAACCTACTTCGAAGGCAGCATGCCCCTGGACCCCAAGTCCGTGAGCCAAATCGAGGACCAATGGAAGGCCGAGGCCGAGAAAAGCCTGGCGCAAGTCGCCAAAGCGGGCAAGGCCCAACAAGTGCCCACCCAAACCCTGGTCGTCAAGGGTCAGAGCGTGGCCGATGCCCTGATCCAAACCGCCAAAAAAACCAAGTGCGACCTCATCGTCATGGCCTCACATGGCCGCAAGGGTTTGTCCAAATTGCTGCTGGGCAGCGAAACCCAGCACGTGCTCACCCACGCCCACATTCCGGTGCTGGTGTTGCGCTGACCTCAGCCTGCGCCAAGGCCCACTGCACATGGCGCCTGACCCGGTCATCCGGGTGATGCGCCCGTTCTTGCAAGGCGGCGCAGAGGCGCTCGCGCTGCGCCGGGTCGGTCTCCCCGCGCAAGGCATTGCCCAAAGCCACCGCCAGATTGCGCAACCAGCGAGCATGGCCAATGCGGCGAATGGGTGTGCCCTCGGTGTGGCGTAAAAACTCGTCCTCGCTCCATGCCCAATACTGCAGCGCCTGGGGTGCTTGCCAAGGGCCTCTGACTTCGAAATCGGCCAGTGTGCTGGGCTGGGCGTATTTGTTCCAGGGACAAGCCAGCTGGCAATCGTCGCAACCGTAGATGCGATTGCCCATGGCCTCACGCCACTGCTCGGGGATGTCGCCTTCGTGCTCAATCGTGAGGTAAGAGATGCACCGGCGGGCGTCCACCAAGCCATCGGCCACGATGGCCCCCGTGGGGCACACCGTGCGGCAGGCCTGGCAGCTCCCGCAGTGGGCGCTCACCGGCTCACTGACCGGCAAGGCCATGTCCACAAAAATTTCCCCCAGAAAAAACATCGAGCCTGCCTCGCGGCTGAGCAAGAGGCTGTGTTTGCCCCGCCAGCCCAAGCCACTCAGGGCGGCCAGCTCCACCTCCAGCACGGGGGCAGAGTCGGTGAACACGCGGTGGCCTAGGGGCCCCCAATCGGCTTGCATGCGATCGGCCAAGGTTTGCAAGCGTTGCCGCAACACCTTGTGGTAGTCGCGGCCTCGGGCATAAATGGACACCACCGCCTCATCGCGCTTGTGCAAACGGCGCCACTCGTGATCCAGCCAATCGGGGGGGGTGCTCGCGGGCAGGTAGTTCATGCGCGCGGTGATGACGCTCACCGTGCCTGGCACCAGTTCAGCCGGGCGAGCGCGCTTGAGCCCGTGGCGTTGCATGTAGTCCATGTCGCCATGAAAGCCTTGGGCTAACCACGACAACAATCCGGGCTCTGCATGGCTCAGGTCGATGGGCGACACGGCAATTTGGGAGAATCCCAGCGATGTCGCCCATTCTTGCAATTGCGCCAACCGTTCCTGCCCATGCCCCAGAACTTGCATCAATCTAGTCACTCCCCTGCCCCGATTGTAGGAACCGGCCACTGGCCCAGCGAATCTGACGCCATGGCATTTGCCCAACGGCTGGCCGCTCAGCCCAGCTTGGCACAGGGTCGTTTGGCTTTGCAAGGCCCATTGGGTGCCGGCAAAACCACCTTCACCCGGCACCTGCTGCGCGCGCTGGGCGTTCAGGGCAACATCAAAAGCCCCACCTATGCCGTGCTGGAACCCCACCAAGCCGATGCCGCCCATGGTGGGTTCGAGGTGTTGCACTTCGATGCCTACCGTTTGAATGACCCTCAGGAATGGGACGACGCAGGCTTTCGGGAGCTGTGGGATGGCCCCGGCCTGAAGCTGTGCGAATGGCCCGAGCGTGTGCCCGAGTTGGCCCACGCCGTCGATTGGTGGCTGCGCATCGAGCCCCAGGCCGATGGCTCCCGCGATTGGCACCTCAGTGCCCCCACCGAGCGGGGCGCACAGTGGCTACGGGCTGTGAACGCATGAGCCACCTTCCCCCTTTTGCCCAACGCCGCTTGTGGCTCAAAGCCACGGGCCTGAGTTTGTTGCTGGGCTCCACCGAGCTGGCCTGGGGGGCCAACATCGTGGCGGTGCGCGTGTGGCCAGCTGCCGAATACACGCGCCTCACCATTGAGTCCGATGTGCCCCTGACCACCGAGCAAACCTTGGTGTTGGACCCACCCCGCTTGGCGGTGGACATTCGCGGCTTGGTGCTCAACCCGACCTTGCGCGATTTGGTGGGTCATGTGCAGGCCGACGACCCCTTCATTCAAGGCGTGCGCGTGGGTCAGTTCACCCCCGACACCGTTCGCATCGTGTTGGACCTGCGTCAGCCAGTCAAACCTCAGGTGTTCAGCCTGGCCCCGGTGGTCATGGGGCAAGCGCGGTTTCAGCATCGCTTGGTGATGGACCTCTACCCCGCCCAAGACCTCGACCCCTTGGCCCAGTTGATTGCCCGTTTGGACAGCCCGGCTGCCCCTGCCCCCGCAACGACTGACCCCTTGGGCGAATGGGCCACCCGTCACGCCCAACGCGCGGGCGAGGCCAAGCCACCGCCTACCGATGCACCCCCAGCAGCGGCCCCACCCGCCGCACCGCCCAGCGCCAGCCCCCAGCCCCCGCCAGCCGCGCCCAAGCCCTTGGTGAACCGGGTGGTCATTGTGGCCATCGACCCCGGACACGGCGGCGAAGACCCCGGCGCCATTGGCCGACGGGGCACGCGTGAAAAAGACGTGGTGCTCAAAATCGCCAAACGCCTCAAGGCCCAACTGGAAAACGAGCAAGTGACCTCGGCCGAAGGCTTGGCCAACATTCGCATCTACATGACCCGAACGGGCGACTACTTCGTGCCCTTGGGGGTTCGTGTTCGACGGGCTCAGCAAGTCAAGGCGGATTTGTTCGTCAGCATCCACGCCGACGCCTTCTACACCCCCAAGGCCCGAGGCGCGAGCGTTTTTGCCTTAAGCCACGGGGCAGCCAGCAGTGCCTCGGCGCGGTTCATGGCCAATCAGGAAAACCGCTCCGATGCCGTGGGCGGCATCAACCTCAAAAACAAAGATCAATCGCTCAATGAAGCCATGGCCGACATGAGCACCACCGCTCAAATTCGCGACAGCTTGATGCTGGGCCACCACATGCTCAAGCACATCCGCAAGGTCGGCCATTTGCATAAACCCCAAGTGGAGCAAGCTGGTTTTGCGGTGCTCAAAGCGCCGTCCACCCCGAGTGTGTTGGTGGAAACGGCCTTCATCAGCAACCCCGAGGAAGAGCGCTTGCTCAACAGCGAGCGCCACCAGGAAGCGCTGGCCGAAGCCATCAGTCAGGGCATCTTGGATTACTTCCGACGTCAGCCCCCTCGGGGCTTCCAACGCAGCACCTGAGGCTATCGCGCCAAGGCTTTAGTCGGGGGTGGCGTTGGCGGTTTGGCGTCTCGCGCGCCAGGCGCCAAAGAGCACCAACACCCCAGGAATGAGGATGAAGCCCCAAATGATCCATTCCAGATTGGCCTTCACCCAAGGCAGTTGGCCAAAGAAATGGCCCAGCAAGGTGACGCTGAACACCCACAGGGTGGCGCCCAACACGTTGTAGGTCAGGAACAAGCGGCGCGGCATGTCGGCCACGCCCGCCACAAAGGGTGCAAAGGTGCGAATGAACGGCATGAATCGCGCCAACACGATGGTGATGGGGCCATGGCGCAAGTAAAAGTCGTGGGTTTGGTCGTAGGCGCGTCGGTTAAACCAAGGCTTGGGCGGCATGGCCAGTAAGCGGTGCCCAATGGCTCGTCCGATGGTGAAGTTGAGTTGGTCGCCCAGAATGGCCGCCACCCAAATCAAGGCCATCGCCGTGGGGGTGTGAATCAGACCCAGCCCCCCCAAAGCGCCCACCACAAACAGCAGGGAGTCGCCGGGCAGCAACGGCATGACCACCACCCCGGTTTCAACAAACACAATGAGGAAAATCAGTGCATAGACCCACTGGCCATGCAACTGCACAAATTCGGTCAAGTGCTGGTCCACATGCAGGACCCAGCTGAGCAAAGTCATCATCCATTCCATGCCGGGATTATGGGGGAGCGCCGCAAGGGGCCCGCCTAGAATGACCGGGTGAGCTCCAACCCCTCCCCCGCCCTCATTCAGGCCTTGCCCGACGAACTGATCAGCCAAATCGCGGCTGGTGAAGTCGTGGAGCGTCCGGCCTCGGTGGTGCGTGAGTTGCTCGACAACGCCCTGGATGCCGGGGCCACCCAAATCGTTTTGCGCCTCCTGGCGGGCGGCATTCGACGCATTCAACTGGAAGACAACGGTCGGGGCATTCCCCGCGAACAGCTGGGTTTGGCCTTGCAACGCCACGCCACCAGCAAGATTCGCAACCTGCACGACCTGGAGTCGGTGGGCACCTTGGGTTTCCGCGGCGAAGCGCTGGCGGCCATGGCCTCGGTGAGTGAGCTCAGCCTGAGCTCGCGCACCCCACAAGCTGAACACGCCTGGTTGCTCCATGCCCGAACCGGCGAGTTGCAAGCGGCCCCCCGTGCACCGGGCACCACCGTTGAGGTGCGCGAACTCTTTTTCAGCACGCCCGCGCGGCGCAAGTTCCTCAAAACCGAAGCCACCGAATACGCCCACTGCATGGATGTGGTGCGGCGCCATGCCTTGTCTCACCCCGAGGTGAGTTTTGCGGTGTGGCATGACGGTCAATGCACCGCCCAGTGGCGCGCGCACACTGGCGAGGTGGCTTTGAGCGCGCGCATTCAAGACGTGCTGGGCCCCGAGTTCATGGCGCAAAGCCTGCCCATCGACGCTCAGCATGCGGGGATGCGCGTGCAAGGTGTGATTGGCCTGCCCGATGCCGCGCGATCGCGTGCCGACCAGCAATTCATGTATGTGAATGGGCGCTTTGTGCGCGACAAGGTGATTCAACACGCCATCCGCTCGGCCTACGAAGACGTCTTGCACGGCCATCGCCAACCGGTGTTTGTGCTCAACCTCACCATGGACCCGCTGGGCATCGATGTGAACGTGCACCCCACCAAAATCGAGGTGCGCTTTCGCGAGGGCCGCTCGGTCCACCACCTGATTCACAGCGCCCTCAAGCAAGCCTTGTCTGCGCCACGTGCGGCCCACCAGGCCCCAGACGAGCGGGCACTGTTCACCCCCTCCTTTCCGGTGTCTGCGGCGCGTGCCTCAGAGGCCACCCCCCTGGCCGCTGTGAGCCCGCGCGCGCCAGCTTGGCCCGCCCGACAAAGCGCATTCAAACTGGGCAGCGACCCCCAATGGCTTGCCTGGCAACCCCAAGCGCCGCAAGCGTCGCAAACGCATCAAGCGCAGCAAGCCCCGGCCGACGAGGGCGTCGAACACCCGCTGGGACATGCCATCGCGCAATTGCACGGGGTCTACATCCTGGCGGAGAACGCCCAAGGTTTGGTGGTGGTCGACATGCACGCCGCGCACGAGCGCATCTTGTATGAGCAATTGAAGCAACAACTCGATCAGCAACCCTTGTCCACCCAAGCCTTGTTGGTGCCGCAAAGCTTTGCCGCCACCCCGCTTGAAGTGGCCACGGTGGAGTCGCATGCCCAAGCCCTGCAGCAATTGGGGCTGGAGTTGAGCGTGCTGTCGTCCAACAGCTTGGTCATTCGCTCGGTTCCGGCACGACTCGCGCAAAGCGATGCAGTGGCCTTGTCGCGTTCGGTGCTGGCCGAGCTGGCCGAGCACGAAGCCTCCACCGTGCTTGAGCGCCATCGCAACGAACTGCTGGCCACCCTGGCTTGCCACAGCGCGGTGCGCGCCAATCGGCAATTGAGCCTCACCGAAATGAACGCCTTGCTGCGGCAAATGGAAGTGACTGAGCGCTCCGACCAATGCAACCACGGCCGGCCCACCTGGCGGGCTGTGAGCTTGTCGGAATTGGACCAATGGTTTTTGCGAGGCCAGTGAGGGTGAGCGCCGCCAACCCCGCCGAGCCCGTCCAAGCGGCCATTCGCCCCCACCACTTCATTGTGTTGTTGTCGCTGTTGCTGGGCATCCAGCCCGTGACCACCGACCTCTACTTGGCCTCCTTGCCCAGTCTGGGGCCCGCCTTGGGGGCCAGCATGGTGCAGGTGCAACTGACCTTATCGGTCTTGCTCATTGCGTTTGGCGTGTCGCAACTCTTTTGGGGGCCAATTTCCGATCGCGTGGGGCGCCGCCCGGTGGTGCTGTGGGGCTTGGGGCTTTACACCGTGGCCGCTTGGCTCAGCGTGTTCTCGGCCAACATCACGTGGCTCATTGCCTTGCGCGGCGCCCAAGGCGTGGCCATGGGGGCAGTGGTCATGTCGGCGCGGGCCATTGTGCGCGACCTCTACGCCCCGCAAGAAGGCGCACGCGTCATGTCCAAGGGCCTCAGTGGTTTGGGCTTGTTTGCCCTGATGAGCCCCATCGTGGGCGGGCTCTTGGCCAGCTGGGGGGGCTGGTCCTACGCGCTCATGGCTTTGGGCAGTTTTGGCGCCGTGGCCGCTTGGGCCATGTGGGCTCATTTGCCAGAAACCTTGCCCGATCAGCGCCGGGTGCACCAAGGCCCTTGGCTGTCGCTCACGCAGTGGGCCCGCATCGTGCGCAATCGCAGCTTTCAGGCCTATGCCTTGCAAAGCACTTGCGCCTATGGTTTGTTGTTCACTTACTTGGCCACCTCGCCTTTTGTCTTCATGCAAAAGCTGGGGCTCGATGGCTTGGGCTATGGCAGCTTGCTGGCTGCGTCCAGCTCCTCGTATTTGTGCGGCACGTTTTTTTGCCGTTGGTTGTTGCGACGGCTAAGCCTCACCCGCGTGGCGGCCATTGGCGGGGGCATCACCCTGACCGGCGTGGCCTTGGCCTTGATCCTGGCCCACGGCTGGCCCGCCCATTGGCTGACCCTGGCTGGCCCGATTTTGGTGATGCTGTTTGCGCATGGCATTCACCAGCCCATCGGGCAAAGCGCCAGCGTGGGGCCCTTCCCGCACGAAGCAGGAACAGCCTCGGCCTTGAATGGCTTTGCCATGATGCTTGCCGCCTTTGTGATGGGCCAATGGCTGGGGCATCGCCTCGACGGCACCGTGTTCCCACTGGTGCATGGCATGGCGTTTTGGGGCGGGGCCTTGGCCCTCACCTCTTGGACTTGGGTGCAACGCCATGGCCGCATCTGATCCACTGAGCGCCTGGGCCCTCATTGGCCCCACCGCTTCGGGCAAAAGCGCCGCCGCCTTGCAACTGGCCGAGCGCTTGCCCATCGAGATCATCAGCATGGACTCGGCCTTGGTCTATCGGGGCATGGACATTGGCACAGCCAAACCCACGCCCGACGAGCTAGCCCGCGTGCCGCACCACCTGATCGACATCCTCGATCCCACCGAGTCCTACAGCGCCGCGCAATTTGCCCGCGATGCCTTGGCCCTGATCCCGGCCATTCAGGCCCGTGGCCGTTGGCCTGTGCTGGTGGGCGGGACGATGCTGTATTTGAAAGCCCTGATTGAAGGCCTGGACGAACTCCCCGTGGCCGACCCCGGGGTGCGCGCCCAATGGCAAGCCCGGGGCGCCGAACAGGGCTGGCCGGCCTTGCATGCGGTGCTCGCACAAGTCGACCCGGTGACCGCCCAGCGACTCGCTCCCAACGATGCCCAACGCATTGGTCGCGCCTTGGAGGTGTGGTCAATCACCGGCCAAGCCTTGTCGAGCTTGCATGGGCAGTCGCCCCGAACCACCGCCATGCCCAACATTGGGCTCATTTCGTTTGAACCCCGCGACCGGGCTTGGCTGCACGCGCGCATCGATCAACGCTTTGAGGCCATGGTGAGTCAAGGCTTTTTGGACGAAGTGCGCGCCCTGAAAGCCCGGGGCGATTTGCACCCCGACCTGCCCAGCATGCGTTGCGTCGGCTACCGGCAAGCCTGGGCCGTGCTCGACGAACTTGCCGACCCCCAAGCCCCGCTGCGCCCCGAGCCCATTCAGCGCTGGCTTGAAACCGGCAAGGCCGCCACCCGCCAATTGGCCAAACGCCAACTGACCTGGCTGCGCAGCTTGCCTCAGCGTCGCGTGGTGGACTGCGATGCGCCCGATTTCATGGACACTTGGATGGACACGTTGCCCCTGGATCCCCGGGGGCCGACCCAACCCTGAGGAGTCCGCCATGAGCCAGGCATCCCCCGTCATTCCCCCCACCCCCGACGTCGCCCACGTCGATCAATGGTTTTCGCTGGCCGGATGCCACGCCTTGGTCACAGGCGGCTCGCGCGGCATCGGGCTCATGATTGCCGAGGGCCTGCTGCGGGCCGGGGCCACCGTCTACATCAGTGCGCGCAAAGCCACCGCCTGCGAGGCCACCGCCGAAGCGCTGAGCGCTTTGGGCACTTGCATCGCCTTGCCCGCCGACCTGTCCCAACGCGAAGGCGTGGCCGAGTTGGTGACCCAACTCAAGGCCCACACCACGCGCTTGGATGTGCTGGTGAACAACGCCGGTGCGGCCTGGGGCGAAGACTTCGACACCTTCCCCGAATCCGGCTGGGACAAGGTGATGGACACCAACCTCAAGGCCCCGTTTTTCCTCACCCAGCAACTGGCGCCCCTGCTGCGCGAATCGGCCAAAACGCGCATGGCCAAGGTGATCAACATCGCCTCGGTAGATGGCATTTCGGTGAACCCGTGGGAAACCTATTCGTATCACGCCAGCAAGTCGGGGCTGATTCACCTCACCCGCCGCTTGTCGCACCGGCTCATTGAAGAGGGCATTGCGGTGAACGCCATTGCCCCAGGCGCCTTCGCCTCGAACATGAACAAACAAGCCCGCGACCAAGGCGACGAAGTGGCGCGCCGCGTGCCCGCGCATCGCGTGGGCCAGCCGGTGGACATGGCGGCCGCCGCCCTTTACCTGGCCTCGCAGGCCAGCAACTACGTGGTGGGCCACACCTTGGTGGTCGACGGCGGCGTGACCCACGCGCGGGGCTATGGCTGGTTGCCCTGAGCTTTTGCGCATTCCGCACGCCCTGGCCAGTTTCGATGGCGGGCTGGTGCTGAACAAGCCACCGGGTTTGTTGGCCGTTCCGGGCAAAGGGCCCGACAAACAAGATTGCCTGAGCGCACGCGTGCAAGCCGTGATGCCCCAGGCGCAAGTGGTGCATCGCCTGGACCAAGCCACCTCGGGGCTGATGCTCATGGCCTTGAGCCCCGAGGCCACGCGCTGGCTGGGCCAGGCCTTTGCCACCGGTCGGGTGCACAAAACCTACTGGGCCTGGGTGCAAGGCCAGTTGCCCTTGGGCGACGACTGGCAAGACCTGCACGCCCCCATTGCCTTGCACTGGCCCGATCGGCCTCGGCGACACGTGCCCGCACCCGGAGCGACCGGCCAAGCCAGCCACACGCGTTGGCGGGCCAGAGCCCACCACCCCCAGCAAGACGCCACCTGGGTGGAGTTGCAGCCCCTCACGGGCCGAACTCACCAATTGCGGGTGCACATGGCCCATTTGGGCCACCCCATTTTGGGCGACGCCCTGTATGGCCAAGCCGCACCGCACTGCTTGCTGTTGCAAGCCCAGGCCCTGCGCCTGGCCCACCCTCTAACCGCCGACACTTGGACATTGTCTTGCCCGACGCCTTGGGCCTCGGGGTGGGAAATAATCGCCTGAGCGGGCCGCCATTCAGGTGATCGTCAGTTTGAGCGCCTAAGGTGTGCCCATCCCCCCATTCCTACAGGAGAGCGTGATGCGTGAAGTTGTTGTTGTCAGTGGCGTGCGAACTGCAATTGGCACCTACGGTGGCAGTTTGAAAGATGTGCCGCCCACCGAACTCGGTGCCTTGGTCGTGAAAGAAGCGCTGGCGCGCGCGCAAACCGAAGGCAAAGACGTGGGACACGTGGTGTTTGGCCACGTGGTCAACACCGAACCCAAAGACATGTATTTGTCGCGTGTGGCCGCCATCAACGGCGGATGCGCCACCACCACCCCCGCGTTCAACGTCAACCGCTTGTGCGGTTCGGGCTTGCAAGCCATTGTGTCGGCCAGCCAAGCCATTGCGCTGGGTGACTGCGATGTGGCCATTGGCGGCGGCGCCGAAAACATGAGCCGTGGCCCCTACGCCAACCTCACCCAACGCTGGGGCAGCCGCATGGGCGACGCCAAGCTGGTGGACATGATGGTGGGCGCCCTGCACGACCCCTTCCACACCATTCACATGGGCGTCACCGCTGAAAACGTGGCGGCGCAATTTGGCATCACCCGCGAGATGCAAGACGCACTGGCCGTGCAAAGCCACAACCGCGCCGAGCAAGCCACGGCGGCTGGCCGATTCAAAGACCAAATCGTGCCAGTGGTGATCAAGTCGCGCAAAGGCGATGTGAGCTACGACACCGATGAGCACTTCCGCGCCGGCGCCAAGATGGAAGACTTCGCCAAACTCAAGCCGGTTTTCCAGAAAGAAAACGGCACCGTCACGGCCGGCAACGCCTCGGGCATCAACGACGCCGCCGCCGCCGTGGTGCTCATGGAAGGCAAGGCTGCACAAGCCCGTGGCCTCAAGCCCATGGCCCGCCTGGTGGGCTACGCCCACACCGGCCTGGACCCCAAGATCATGGGCGTGGGCCCCATCTCGGCCACCCAAGCGGTGCTCAAGCGAACTGGCCTCACGGTGAACGACCTCGACGTCATCGAAGCCAACGAAGCCTTTGCCGCTCAGGCCTGTGCCGTCACCAAAGAACTCGGCCTCGATCCGGCCAAGGTCAACCCCAATGGCTCGGGCATTTCTTTGGGCCACCCCATTGGGGCGACGGGCGCGCTCATCACGGTCAAAGCCCTTTACGAGCTGCAACGCATTCAAGGCCGCTACGCCTTGGTGACCATGTGCATTGGCGGCGGCCAAGGCATTGCCGCCATTTTTGAGCGCATGTAATGCCTCGCGCAGCGCACCCATTGGCGCTTTGTTGATGCGTGTCAAACGGGCCCTTCGGGGCCCGTTGCACATTTGAGGCAAGCCCAACAGGAGAACCCCATGTCCGACACCCCAACCCTTGCTCGTGAAGCTAACATTGCCTGGGGCAATGCCCTGGCCTTAGAGCTGGCGTTCATGGACACCACACACCAAGAATTCATCGACTTGCTGATTCAGACCCAAACCGCAGACGACGCCGAATTGGTGGATCGCTTCGATGCGATGGTGCAGCACACGGTTGAACACTTTGGCGCCGAAGACCGCTGGATGAAAGACACCCATTTTTCGTCCAGCAACTGCCACACCATGCAGCACAACGTGGTGTTGCAAGTGATGCAAGAAGGCTTGCGCCGGGGGCGCGAACAAGGCGACTTGGCCTTGCTGCGTCAAATGGCACAAGAGTTGGGGCTGTGGTTTCCCCAACACGCGCAAAGCATGGACGCCGCCCTGGCCTTGCACCTGCGGCGGGTGGGTTACGACGAAGCCACGGGTGAAGTGCGCAACCCCGATGCCCTGCCCACCAGCAACATCGAAGGCTGTGGCGGCGCCAGCTGCAGCTAAAGGGCCTTCAGGCCGCTGCGGCGCGGGCCAAGGCCGCACCCTCAACCAAGGCCTTGAGTTTGGCTTCGGCAATGGCGCGGTCCATGGGGGCCATGCCGCAGTTGGTGCAAGCAATCAGGCGGTGCGGCTTCACATACTGTGAAGCGGCCTTGAGCACCTCGGCCACTTCCTCGGGCGTTTCGACGGTGTCGCTGGCGACATCGATCACCCCCACCATCACCTCTTTGTCACCCAGCAAAGCCATGAGTTCCATGGGCACGTGCGAGTGCATGCACTCCAGGCTGACTTGGTCGATGCGACTCGCCGCCAAAGCGGGGAACACCGCCTCGTATTGGCGCCACTCGTGGCCCAAGCTGTTTTTCCAATCGATGTTGGCCTGAATGCCATAGCCATAGCAAATGTGAACCGCGGTTTTGCAAGTGAGGCCTTCAATGGCACGCTCCAGCGCTTGCACACCCCACTCGGCCGCTTGCGCCATGTAGACGTTGAACGCGGGTTCGTCGAACTGAATGATGTCCACGCCATCGGCTTGCAAAGCCAAGGCTTCTTGGTTGAGCAACTCCGCAAACGCAAAGGCCATGCGGCGGCGCCCCTCCTCGCCTTCGCCGTAATAGCGATCGGCCACGGTGTCGACAATCGTCATGGGGCCCGGCAAGGTGAACTTGAGCGTGCGCTCGGTGCTGGCGCGCGCTTTGAGCGCTTCCATTTGATGCACGCGCCCCTTGAGCTTGAGCGGGCCCGTGACTTGGGGAACCATCGCGTCGTAGCGGTTGTTGCGAATGCCCATCTTGACCTTGTTCACAAAGTCAATGCCTTCCACTTGCTCCAAAAAGCCATGCACAAAGTGCTGACGCGCTTGCTCGCCATCGCCCACGATGTCGAAACCGAGTTGATCCTGGGCCTGCACCCACACCACCGTGGCATCGGCCTGCGCTTGGCGCAAAGCCTCGCCCTGCAACTTCCATTCAGGCCACAACTTCTTGGGCTCAGACAACCATTCCGGCTTGGGCAACGATCCCGCAATGCTGGTGGGAAACAAAGGCAAAGACATCAGGAACTTCCTTCAAAAATAAATGGGGTCAGGTTGCATTATTTAATGGCTGCGAATGGCTTGCATCAGCAGTTCATAGGAGCGGCGCTGGACTTGGGCGTCGTGGGCCCAGGTGATGACAACGAGTTCATCCAGTTGCAAACGCTCGGCCAGGGCTTGCAGGCGTTGGGCCACTTGCTCGGCATCGCCCACAAAGGCATTGGCTTTGAGTTGAGCCAAGGCCAGTTCTTCGCTGGGTGACCAATCGCGCAGGGCCTCCTCGGGCGGGAGCAAGGGGCCCAAGCGGCCCAGGTTGCGATCCATGCGCCAGCGAGCCCGGCTCTGAAAGGCGTGCCAGGCCTCGGCTTCGGTGTCGGCCGCCAGCGCCCACACGCAAACCGTGGCGTGAGGCTTGGCCAATCGGCCTCGGTTTTCAAACTGCTCCCGATACAGCTGCAAGGCGACATCCACCCCTTGCCCATCGGTGATGAAGTAGGCAAACGCATACGGCAGCCCCAAGTAGGCCGCCAGCTGCGCCCCGTAATCGGAAGAACCCAGCATCCACACGGTGGGCGCGGTGTCGCTTTGCGGGAAGGCATGAAAGCCCTGACCGGGATGACCGGGCGGCAAGGGCTCGTCGAGCACCCAGGCCTGCAAATCCAGCACCTGTTGGGGGAAGTCGTCGGCGGCGCGTGCATGGGGGTTGAGCACACGGGCGGTTCGCCCATCGCTGCCGGGTGCGCGCCCGACGCCCAAATCGATGCGCCCCGGGGCCAGGGCATTGAGCACACGAAACTGCTCGGCCACCTTGAGTGGCGCGTAGTGCGGCAACATGACCCCCGCACTGCCCAAACGAATGCGCTGGGTGCGTTGGGCCAATGCCGCCATCAGGATTTCAGGGGCGGTGCCCACGATGCTGGGGTGGCTGTGGTGCTCGCTCACCCAAAACCGCTCATAGCCCAGTGCCTCGCAGTGCTCGGCCAAGGCCAAGGTGCGTCGAATGCTTTCATCGTGTGCATGGCCTGACACGGCCACGGATTGGTCCAACACGGACAACTTCAACTTCATACCCACTTGCTCTCGTTTGCGCTCACTTGGCCAGTTCGGCCTCTTGCAACATGCGCCACATCACCTTGCCACTGCCGCTCTTGGGCAGGGCCGGCATGAATTCCACTTGGGTGGGCGCCTTGTAAACCGCCATGTTCGCACGGCTCCAGTCGATGATGTCTTGCTCGCTCACCTGCCCTTGTTGGCCCTCGCGCAACACCACCATGGCTTTCACGGTTTCACCGCGATACGCGTCTTTGGCGGCAATGATGCAAGCCTCTTGAATGGCGGGGTGACGGAACAACAAGGCCTCCACCTCGGCAGGCCACACCTTGAAGCCCGAGGCATTGATCATGCGTTTGAGTCGATCGGTGATGAAGTAATAGCCCTGCTCATCGATGCGGCCCATGTCGCCCGAGCGGAAAAACTTGAGGCCATCGATTTCTACAAACGCAGCCGCCGTGGCTTCGGGGTTGCGCCAATAGCCCTCGAACACCATGGGGCCGTGGATGAGGATTTCGCCCACCTCGCCCACCCCCAGCGGCTCCAGCGTGGTGGGGTTCACCACCCGGCACTCGGCACTGAGGAAGGGAATGCCCAAGCACTGCTGTTTGGCGTGGTCGGTGGGGTTGGAGTGCGAAGGCGCCGCCGTTTCAGTGAGGCCGTAGCCCTCGGCGTAGGTGAGGCCAAACAAATCGAGCAAGCGCTGCGCCACGGCCTGCGGCATGGCCGCACCACCACCGCCGATGTAAACCAAGCTCTTGAGGTTGTAGTCGGCAAAGCGTGGGCTGCCCAGCAGGTCGATCACCATGGTCGGGATGTTGGTCCAGTGGGTGACTTGGTGGTGCTCGATGAGGCGCGCGGCCAAATCGCGATCCCAGCGCGGCAAGATGACCAAGGTGCCGCCCATGTAGATGGTGGCGTGCATCACCGACACCATGCCGGTGATGTGGAACATGGGCACCGCGCACAAGGCCACCGTTTGCTGGGTGCCATTGCCCCAAGCCGCCGTGGCTTGGGCGTTGTGCATGAGGCTGCGGTGCAAATGAATGCAACCCTTGGGCAAACCCGTGGTGCCACTGGTGTAGGGCAAAACGGCCAAGTCTGTGGCGGTGACCGTGAGGGGGCTGGGTCGGCGCTCGTGCGACCAGGCGTCTGTCCAAGCGTGCACCTGGCCGCCTTGCGGCGCGGGCAAGGGGTGCTGCGTGGTGAGCCAGCTCACCCACGATTCGGGCAACGCATGCGGGCCACTGCTTTGGGGCTGGAACACATCGGTGAAGTGCGTCACCAACAGGTGCTGCAAGCCCGCTCCGTTGTCGACGAGGTTGCTGGCCGCTGCCATTTCACCCGCGAGATCGGCCGTGGTGATGGCCACCCGGGCTTGCGCATCGGTGATGTAGTGCGTGAGCTCGATGGCCTTGTTCATGGGGTTCACCGGCACCACCACCGCATTGGCGCGCAGAATGGCGTAGTGCGCCAACACCAGTTGCGGGCAGTTTTGCATGCACAAAATCACGCGGTCGCCCGCAGCCACGCCTTGCGCTTGCAACCACGTGGCCAATCGCTCCACCCGGTCGAGCACCTCGTGGTAGGTGAACTCTGCCCCCAAAAACGCCAAGGCCACTTTGTCGCCATAGCGGTCGGCCGACACCTGCAAGTTGTGGGGCAAGGCTGTGCGGGGTGGCTCAATCCGCTTGGGCAGGCGCTTGGGCCAATACGGGTAGTGGGCTTGGTAAATGGCGGGGTTGGGTGTTTTCATGAAAAGGTTCAAAGCAACATGGGCGACATGAAGCCTAGCCATGCCCGCCCCAATCGCCCATAGGGAGGCACCCCAAGGCTGTCACCCACGATACGCCCCTGTGTTAATGTTTCCCACACCCCCAACGGAACCCCCAGCGTGCACACCCCAGACCCCACCCCCATCACCCTGCCCGGCCTGCGCAAGGGGCACGCCCCCCACCCCCCCCCCCCACCCCGCGGCACCCTCAGGCGGTGGCCCCCCCGCACCCA
>JAYPFZ010000019.1:10118-28897 GCA_038126555.1 Betaproteobacteria bacterium | reverse complement strand
AGCTGACCACCACGGTTTTGATGTCAAGGTAGTTCAGCGTGTTGGCCACGCGGTGGAACAACACGCGGTTGTCGGTGATCATTTTTTCGGCGCGATCGAACTGGCCACTGCCCCGCTGGGGGTAGCCGCAACACAGGTAGCCAGGGGGCAACACGGTTTGCACGCCGGCATGCCACAGCATGGCTTGGGTGGCCAAGCCCACTTGGCTGAACAGCCGCTCGGAACCACAGCCCGGGAAATAGAACACGGCCTCGGTGTCGACACTCGTGCGCACCGGGTCGCGCAAGATGGGGACGTAGTGGTTGTCTTCGATGTCGAGCAAAGCGCGGGCTGTCTTTTTGGGCAAGCCGCCGGGCATTTTCTTGTTGATGAAATGAATCACCTGCTCGCGAACGGGGGCCGTGCCCACGGTGGCGGGCGGGCGCTGGGTTTGGCGTCGCGCCCAATGGCCCATCACCTCGTTGGCCCAGCGTTGGGCCTTGAAGCCCACATCGACCATGAGGGTGCGCAGGGTTTTGATGAGCTCGGGGTTGGTGGCATTGAGCATGAGCATGGCCACCGCATTGCCGGGTCGGAACGACTTTTTGCCCATCTTGCGCAACAGGTTGCGCATGTTCATGGTGACGTCGCCAAAGTCGATCTTCACCGGGCAGGGTGAGGCGCACTTGTGGCAAACGGTGCAATGGTCGGCCACGTCTTCAAAGGCTTCCCAATGCTTGATGGACACGCCGCGTCGGGTTTGTTCTTCATACAAGAAGGCTTCGATGAGCAGCGAGGTGGCCAAAATTTTGTTGCGCGGGCTGTAGAGCAAATTGGCGCGGGGCACGTGGGTGGCACACACGGGCTTGCATTTGCCGCAGCGCAGGCAGTCCTTGACGGAATCGGCAATGGCGCCGATGTCTGACTGCTGCATGATGAGCGACTCGTGGCCCATGAGGCCAAAGCTGGGGGTGTAGGCGTGGCTGAGGTCGGCCGCGCGAACCTCTGGGCCCAGGCGGTTGAGGCTTTCGCCGCGCAGCAACTTGCCTTTGTTGAAGCGCCCGTGCGGGTCGACGTGTTGCTTGTATTGGGCGAAAGGCGCGAGCTCGTCGTCGCTCAGGAATTCCAACTTGGTGATGCCAATGCCGTGTTCGCCCGAGATGACGCCGCCCAGGCTGCGGGCCAAGCGCATGATGCGGGCCACCGCTTCGTGGGCCGTGCGCAGCATCTCGTAGTCGTCGCTGTTGACGGGGATGTTGGTGTGCACGTTGCCGTCGCCCGCGTGCATGTGCAGGGCCACCCACACCCGGCCTTTGAGCACGCGCTGGTGAATTTGATTCAAGGCCTCCAACACGGGGCCAAACGCTTGGCCGCCAAAAATGCGTTGCAGGGGCTCGCGGATTTGCGTCTTCCAGCTGGCTCGCAATTCGTGGCTTTGCAGCTGGGCAAAACGGGCATCGATCTCTTGCAGCCAGGTGGTCCATTGGGCTTGCACTTGGGCAATGCAGGCCAAGGCTTCGTCGACACGCTCTTGCACCAACTCGGGGGTGATGTCTTCGGCTTCGGCCTTGAGTTGCTGCAAGGGCAAGGCATCGGATTGCAGGTAATCGGTGAGGGCCTGGCACAAGGCCAGCTTGTTGCGCAAGGACAGCTCGATGTTGATGCGCTCGATGCCATCGGTGTATTCGGCCATGCGCTCCAGCGGAATGACCACGTCTTCGTTGATCTTGAAGGCGTTGGTGTGCCGGCTGATGGCCGCGGTGCGCTTGCGGTCGGCCCAGAATTTTTTGCGGTCTTCGGCGCTGATGGCCACAAAGCCTTCGCCGGTTCGGGCATTGGCCAGCCGCACCACCTCGGAGGCGGCGCGGGCCACGGCGTCGGCATCGTCACCGGCCACATCGCCAATGAGCACCATCTTGGGCAAGCCGCCGCGCTTGGATTTGGTGGCGTAGCCCACGGCGCGCAAGTAGCGGTCGTCCAAGTGCTCCAGGCCCGCCAGCACCACACCGCTGGACTTGGCTTGGGCAAACATGAAGTCTTTGATTTCCACGATGCTGGGCACGGCATCTTTGGCATGGCCAAAGAATTCCAAACACACGGTTCGGGTGTGCTCGGGCATTCGGTGCACCACCCAACGCGCGCTGGTGATCAGGCCATCGCAGCCCTCTTTTTGCACGCCCGGCAAACCGCTCAGGAACTTGTCGGTGACGTCCTTGCCCAAGCCCGCTTTGCGGAAGGTGGCGCCCGGAATGTTGAGGGTTTCGGTTCGAATGGGGGTGCGGCCATCGGCTTCGAAATAGCGCAACTCAAAGGTGGCCATTTCGGCGTCGTGAATCTTGCCGAGGTTGTGCCCGATGCGCACGACTTCCAGCCATTGCGCGTCGGGGGTGACCATGCGCCAGCTGGCCAGGTTGTCGAGGGCGGTGCCCCACAACACGGCTTTTTTGCCGCCGGCATTCATGGCGATGTTGCCGCCAATGCACGAGGCTTCGGCGGAGGTGGGGTCGACGGCAAACACGTGACCGGCCCGCTCGGCGGCGTCGGCCACGCGCTGGGTCACCACGCCCGCTTCGGTCCAGATGGTGGGCACGGGCTGCGACAGCCCAGGCAACTGCACCCACTCGACCTCGGTCATGGTTTCGAGTTTTTCGGTGTTGATGACCACGCTCTTCCAAGTGAGCGGAATGGCCCCGCCGGTGTAACCCGTGCCACCACCGCGCGGCACGATGGTGAGGTCCAGTTCAATGCACGCCTTGACCAAGGCGGCCATTTCGGCTTCGCCGTCGGGCGAGAGCACCACCAAGGGGTATTCCACACGCCAGTCGGTGGCGTCGGTGACGTGGGACACCCGGCTCACCGCATCGAATTGGATGTTGTCGGTCGCGGTGTGGCGCTTGAGGCGACGCAAAACTTGGCGGCGCAGTTGATCGATGGCGTCGAAGTGGCGCGCAAACTCGGACACGCTGGCCCGGGCCATTTGCAAGAGCTGACCGACCCAGGCGTCGCGCTGGGCGTCGGCCTCAGG
This sequence comes from Betaproteobacteria bacterium, assembly GCA_038126555.1. GTDB lineage: Bacteria > Pseudomonadota > Gammaproteobacteria > Burkholderiales > Burkholderiaceae_C > Limnohabitans. The sequence goes on along the minus strand of JAYPFZ010000019.1, from coordinate 25,893 downwards.
CGTGCGGCGCTTTTCCACCTCGCCCAGTCGGTGCTCCAGGGCCTCTACCAGCAACCGGCGGCGACGGGGGTTGTCGAGCAAATCGTCTTGCAAATAGGGGTTGCGCTGCACCACCCACATGTCGCCCAGCACCTCGTAGAGCATGCGGGCCGAGCGGCCCGTGCGGCGCTCGTCGCGCAAGCGGTCGAGCAAGGCCCAGGCCTCAGGCCCCAGCACACGATCCACGATTTCCCGGTCGGAAAACGAGGTGTAGTTGTAGGGAATTTCACGCAAACGGGGCGCGGGTTGCGCCGCCGACAGCAGGGTGTGCAGGGGGATGGGGGCATTCATAAGCAGGCTGACGATGTTAGCGCAGGGGGTGGCGCAACAACCCCGCTTGCAGCGTGGCTTGCGCGATGACGAGGGCGGCATAGGTGGCCATGCGGCCGTCGTTGTGGGTGAGCATCAAGCCCCCGACCAGCACCCCAGAGCCCAAAAGCCCGTTGAGCAACCAGCTCATGGCCCAAGAATGTCGGTGTTGCCCCCCCACAATTCGGGGCGCAAGCCAAGCCAACAAGCCCGCCAAGACCCAGGCAGGCATGAAAAAGTTCGCAATTGTCCAAATGGCAGCCGACACGCTCATTCTGAAATTTTATAATTTGCGACTTATGGCAGTCTGGACACTCGGCTTAAACCACACCACTGCGCCGGTTGATCTGCGCAGTCGCTTTGCGTTTGGCCCAGACAACACCACCCGGGGCTTGTCCACCCTGCGCGAACACTTGGGCCAGGCCGCCGAGGCGACCATTTTGTCGACCTGCAACCGCACCGAGCTGTATTGCGCCGCCACCTCCGCCCTGCCTGAACAAACCCTCAGCTGGCTGGCCCAGTCTGGCGGGGTGAGCCCCAGCGATTTGCAACCCCATGTGTATGTGCACCAGCAAGACGCCGCCGCCCGCCACGCGTTTCGTGTGGCCAGTGGGCTCGACTCCATGGTGCTGGGTGAACCCCAAATCCTGGGGCAGCTCAAAGAGGCGGTGCGTGTGGCCAGCGACCACGGCACCGTGGGCAGCACCTTGAACCAACTCTTTCAGCGCTCGTTTTCGGTGGCCAAGCAGGTGCGCAGCTCCACCGACATTGGCGCCCACTCCATCAGCATGGCCGCCGCCAGCGTGCGCTTGGCTGGGCAAATCTTTGAAAACTGGGCCGACCTGCGGGTCTTGTTCATTGGCGCGGGCGAAATGATCGCCTTGTGCACCGCACACTTTGCCGCCAAAGCGCCCCGCCAAATGACGATTGCCAACCGCAGCCTCGACCGGGGCGAGCAATTGGCCAGCCGGTTTGGGGCCGATGTGATGAAGCTGGCCGACCTGCCAGACCGCCTGCACGAATTCGATGCCGTGATCAGTTGCACCGCCAGCACCCTGCCCTTGGTGGGCTTGGGCGCGGTGGAGCGGGCACTCAAAAAACGCCGCCAGCGCCCCATGTTCATGGTCGACTTGGCCGTCCCCCGCGACATCGAGCCCGAGGTCAAGGGCTTGGACAACGTCTTCCTCTACACCGTCGACGACTTGTCGCAAGTGGTGCAACAAGGCCAAGCCAATCGCCAAGCGGCCGTGGCTCAGGCCGAAGTCATCATCGAAGACGGGGTGCAGCAGTTTGTGCACTGGCTGCAACAACGCGGTGATGTGCCCTTGCTCAAGCAACTCAACGCCCAGGCCGAAGCCTGGCGTGAAGCCGAGCTGGCCAAGGCGCAACGCTTGTTGGCCAAGGGCGAACCGGTGGAGGCAGTCATGGACCAGCTCTCTCGCGCCCTGACCCAAAAGCTGCTGCACGGCGCCATGGCGGAAATGCGCACGGCCAACCCCGAAAGCCGTGAGCGCGCCCGCCAAGCCATCGAACACTTTTTCTTGCGCGGTTCGCGCTAGCTCCTCTCATGAAGCCTTTTGTGCGCACGCGCCTCGCGCGCGAGCTCGAACGATTGCAGGAGCTGGATTTCTTGCTCTCCCGCGAAGACATCCTGGCGGACCTGCCGCAATTCATGGCCTTGTCGCGTGAACGCACGCGCGTGGCCGTGCTGGCCGACCGCTACCAAGCTTGGCTGGGCTTGCAAGCCGATCGGGACCAGTGGCAAGGCTGGTTGGACGACCCCGACACCGATGCCGATTTGCTGGAGCAAGCGCGCCCCGAACTGGCTCGGCTGACGCAAGACCTCACCGACCTGGAGGCGGAGCTGCTGCGATTGCTGCTGCCCAAGGGGCCCGATGACCACCGTCCGGCTTTTTTGGAAATTCGCGCGGGCACGGGTGGCGACGAGTCCGCGCTCTTTGCGGGCGACTTGTTGCGCATGTACACCCGACATGCCGAGGCCCGAGGCTGGCGCGTGCAACTCATCAGCGAGTCCCCCAGCGACCTGGGCGGCTACAAGGAAGTGGTGGTGCGACTGGAGAGCGCCGACGAAGGGGTGTATGGCTGGCTGCAATTCGAGTCGGGGGGGCACCGGGTGCAACGCATCCCCGTGACGGAATCGCAAGGCCGCATCCACACCAGCGCCTGCACGGTGGCCGTGTTGCCCGAGCCCGACGAGGCCCAGGCGGTGGCCCTGAACCCCGCCGACTTGCGCATCGACACCTTTCGCGCCAGTGGCGCGGGCGGTCAGCACATCAACAAAACCGACTCCGCCGTGCGCGTCACCCATTTGCCCACGGGCCTGGTGGCCGAATGCCAGGACGACCGCTCACAACACCGCAACAAGGCCAAGGCCTTGCAGGTGCTGGCCGCTCGCTTGGCGGAACAAGAGCGCGTGGAACGGGCGTCCAAGGATGCGGCCTTGCGCAAAGGCCTGGTCGGCAGTGGGGACCGTTCGGACCGCATTCGCACCTACAACTTCCCCCAAGGTCGGGTGACCGACCACCGCATCAACCTCACCCTGTATCAATTGCCCACCCTCATGGAGGGCGACATGGGCGGCCTGTTGGAGGCCTTGCGCGCCGCGCGTGAGGCCGAGTTGTTGGCCGATCTGGAAGGGCAAGCGTGACGGCCGTGGTGACCGTTCGCGATGCCCTGGCCCAAGCCCAGGCGCGTGGCCTCGACCGAGCCGACGCCCAGCGTTTGTTGCTGCACCTGGTGGCCCCGCCTCAGGCCGATCGGGCTTGGCTGATCACCCACGACGACCATCCGCTCTCCCCTTCGGTGCAAGCGCTTTGGCAAGACGCCTTGAGGCGCCGCCTCGATGACGTGCCCGTGGCCTACCTCACGGGCACCAAGCCCTTTCATGGCCTGACCCTGCGCGTGACCGACCAAGTGCTGGACCCCCGCCCCGACACCGAGGTGCTGGTGGATTGGGCCTGGTCGCTGCTGGTGGAACTCCCCCGCGCCCGGGTGCTTGACCTGGGCACGGGCAGCGGCGCGGTGGTGCTGGCTTTGGCCGCACAGGCGCAAGCGCACTTTGCGGCGACCGACGCCCCGACTTTTGAAGCCGTCGACGCCAGCCCCAGTGCCCTGCAAGTGGCCCAGGCCAATGGGCAAGCCCTGCAGCTGGCCGTGACCTGGCGGCTGAGCCATTGGTTTCGTGAGGTGCAGGGCCAGTTCGATTTGCTGGTGAGCAACCCCCCCTACATTGCCGAGGGCGACCCGCATTTGCCTGCGCTGCGCCATGAGCCCCGCCAGGCCTTGGTGTCGGGCGCCGAGGGCTTGGATGACCTGCGCGAGCTCATTGAACATGCCCCCGGCCACCTCAAGGCCAATGGCTGGTTGTTGCTGGAGCACGGCCACGACCAAGCCAGCGCCGTTCAGGCCTTGATGCGACAGCGTGGCTTTGCGCAGGTGCAAAGTCGGCAGGACTTGGCCGGGATTGAGCGCTGCACCGGCGGGCAATGGCCGACGGTGGAATAATCGGGGGGCGCCACCGATTGGCGTTTTTATTGGAGTGATGTGATGAGCGATGTGCAGCAACGCATTCAGGATCTGGTTCAAAGCAACGAGGTCGTGTTGTTCATGAAAGGGACGGCGTCCTTTCCCATGTGCGGTTTTTCTGGCCGTGCCTTGCAGGTGCTCAAGGCCAGCGGTGTGGACACCAAGACCATCACCACGGTGAACGTGCTCGAAGACCAAGCGATCCGCGAGGGCATCAAGACCTTCAGCAACTGGCCGACCATTCCCCAGCTTTACGTCAAGGGCGAGTTCATTGGCGGCTCGGACATCATGATGGAAATGTATGAGTCCGGCGAATTGCAACAAGCCTTGGGCACGGCCAGCTGAACCCTGGCGCCCAACGACAACGGCCCCGAGGGGCCGTTTTTTTGTGCCCGGATGAACCGGCTCAGGCGGTGATGCGGGCGCGCAAAAAAGCGGGCACGTCGCTCAGGGGCACGGCCGTGGCTTCGGTGTCGCGCCGATGCTGGTATTCCACCGTGCCGGCCTTGAGGCCGCGGTCGGAGAGCACCACACGGTGTGGCACGCCAATGAGTTCCCAGTCGGCAAACATCACGCCGGGGCGCTCGCCCCGGTCGTCGAGGATGACGTCCACGCCCAATGCCCGCATTTGCTCGTAAAGGCCTTGGGCCGCTTGGGCCACGGCCTCGCTGCGGTCCATGCCGATGGGGCAAATGGCCAAAGTGAAGGGCGCAATGGCATCGGGCCAAATGATGCCGCGTTCATCGTGGTTTTGCTCGATGGCAGCTGCCGGCAAGCGGGTGACGCCAATGCCATAACAGCCCATTTCAAAAAATTGGGGCTTGCCGTTTTCGTCGAGGAAGGTGGCGTTCATGGTGCGCGAATACTTGGTGCCCAGGTAGAACACGTGGCCCACTTCGATGCCGCGCTCGATGTGCAACACCCCGTGACCATCGGGCGAGGGGTCACCCGCCACCACGTTGCGCACATCGGCAATGAGGTCGGGTTCAGGCACATCGCGGCCCCAGTTCACGCCGGTGTAGTGGGCGTCGGGCTCATTGGCGCCACAAATCCAGTCGGCCATCACAGCCACTTCGCGGTCGGCAATGACCTTGAGGGGCTGACGCAATTTCAGGGGGCCCAAATAGCCCGGCTTGCAGCCAAAGTGGGCATCGATCTCGGCCACCGTGGCAAAGCGAAAGCCCGACGCAAAGGGCGCCAATTTGCCCACCTTCACTTCGTTCATGTCGTGATCGCCACGCAGCAACACCAGCCACACCGTGGATGCAGTGACCTGTCCTTGCTCATCGAGCGTGTCGGTGGCCAACACCAAGGACTTGACGGTGGTCTTCAGGGGAACGCCCAAGCCTTCGGCCACCTGCTCGCAGGTGCTGCGCCCGGGCGTGGGGGTCAGGGTGAGGGCTTGGCTGGGTGATGGGCGCGTGGCTTGCGGCGCCAAAGCCTCGGCTTTTTCGAGGTTGGCGGCGTAGTCGCTGTTGGGGCAATACACGATGGCGTCTTCGCCGGTGGCGGCAATGACTTGGAACTCTTCACTCAAGTCACCGCCAATGGCGCCGCTGTCGGCGGCCACCGCACGGTAGGTGAGCCCGAAGCGGTCGAAGATGCGGCGGTAAGCCTGCGCCATGTTTTGGTAGCTGGCTTGGGCGGCTTCGGGGCTGCGGTCGAAGCTGTAGGCGTCTTTCATGATGAACTCGCGCCCGCGCATGAGGCCAAAGCGGGGGCGACGTTCGTCGCGAAACTTGGTTTGGATTTGGTAGAGGTTTTTGGGCAGCTGCTTGTAGCTGCGCAACTCTTGGCGGGCCACATCGGTGACCACCTCTTCGCTGGTGGGCTGCACCACGTAGTCGCGGCCATGCCGGTCTTGGATGCGCAACAGCTCGGGGCCCATTTTGTCGAAACGGCCAGTTTCTTGCCACAGCTCGGCGGGCTGAACGACGGGCATGGTGAGCTCAATGGCCCCCGCGCGGTTCATCTCTTCGCGAACAATGGCCTCCACCTTGCGAATGACGCGCAAGCCCATGGGCATGTAGTTGTAAATCCCCGCACTCAGCTTTTTGATGAGGCCCGCACGCATCATGAGCTGGTGGCTCACAACTTCGGCGTCTGCCGGGGCTTCCTTGAGGGTGGCAATGAGGAATTGAGAGGCTTTCATTCAGGGCCGTGGAGGTTCAAACAAGGGGAATTGGCTTGAAGCAGAAGCGCGACTGTGGATAATGTCTTCAGTTCAAAATTTCGAGGCTTGATTATGCTTGACCGTGAAGGGTTTCGACCCAACGTCGGCATTGTTCTGCTCAACCAAAAAAATCAGGTTTTCTGGGGCAAGCGCATCCGCACCCACAGCTGGCAATTCCCGCAAGGGGGCATTGACCGCGGGGAGTCCCCAGAGCAGGCGATGTATCGCGAGCTGTTTGAAGAAGTCGGCTTGCAGCCCGAGCACGTTCGCATCGTCGGACGCACGCGCGACTGGCTGCGCTACGAAGTGCCCGATCACTTCATTCGCCGCGATGCGCGGGGCCACTACAAAGGCCAAAAGCAAATCTGGTTTTTGTTGCAGCTGGTCTCCCCCGACTGGAACCTGAACCTGCGCGCCACCAGCCACCCCGAGTTCGACGCCTGGCGCTGGAACGACTACTGGGTGCCCTTGGATGTGGTGGTGGAGTTCAAGCGCGGCGTCTACCAAATGGCGCTCAATGAGTTGTCCCGCTACCTGCCCCGCAACGATGGCCGTGGCCGTTATTTGCGCCAACGCAATCGCAACGAGCGCAACCCGGCAGCCAGCGAGGACACCCAGGCTGAACCCACGCCGCCTCAGCCCACCGATACCCCGCCCAACTGAAGGGGGCGGGCTTTCGCCTTAGCGGGTGATGACCAGGTTGTCGCGGTGCACCATCTCGGGCTCGGCGATGAACCCCAAAATGGATTCGATGTCGGCCGACGACTGGCGACACAAGCGCCGGGCCTCGGCGCTGGCGTAATTGGCCAGGCCACGTCCAATTTCCACGCCATCCGGGTTCAGGATGGCAATGACGTCGCCACGAAAAAATTCACCTTGCACCGACACCATGCCGACGGGCAACAGGCTCTTGCCGTCGGCCAACAGTTTGTTCACCGCCCCAGCGTCGACGGTCACTGAACCTGGCAACTGCAAGTGATCCATCATCCACTGCTTGCGCGCTTGCTGTTTGTGCGTGGGCGCCAGCAGCATCGTGCCTTGGTTGACCCCGGCGGCCAATTGCAATAACACCTGCTCCCCACGGCCCCAAGCGATGACGGTGCTGGCGCCAGAGCCAGCGGCGCGCTTGGCGGCCAGCACTTTGGTGATCATGCCGCCCTTGCCAATGCTCGAACCCGCACCCCCAGCCATTTGTTCCAAACTGGGGTCGCCCGCCATGGCTTGATCGATGAAGCGTGCGTTGGGGTCGCGCCTGGGGTCGGCGCTGAACAGCCCTTTTTGGTCGGTGAGGATGACCAGCAAATCGGCTTCCACCAAATTGGCCACCAAGGCCCCCAAGGTGTCGTTGTCGCCAAACTTGATCTCGTCGTTGACCACCGTGTCGTTTTCGTTGATGACGGGGATGACCCCGTGCTGCAACAAGGTCAACAGGGTTGAACGGGCGTTGAGGTAGCGCTCGCGATCGGCCAAATCGGCGTGGGTCAGCAAGACCTGCGCGCTGCCCATGCCATGGCGGCGCAGCTGGGTTTCATACATCTGGGCCAAACCCATTTGGCCCACGGCCGCGGCGGCCTGCAATTCGTGCAGCTCGCTGGGGCGTTGCGTCCAGCCCAGCCGCTTCATGCCCTCGGCAATGGCGCCGCTGGAGACCATGATGATTTCCCGCGGCTGGCCCGCCTGCCCTTTGGCCAAGGCGGCCATTTGCTCGCACCATTGGCCAATGGCTTGCTCATCCAGCCCTTGGCCATCGTTGGTGACCAAGCTCGAGCCCACCTTGATGACCCACCGTTCGGCGCGGGTTAAACGTTGTTCGGCTTCCGTCATGTTGGGGCACTCAAGCAAGTTAGCGGTCGAAGCGGGGGTCGAGGTCGGCCGGGTCCACAGGCTGCTCGGCCACGCTTTGCGCCCGGACGTGTTGGTAAATGGTCTTGATGAGGGTGTCACACCCTTCGCGGGTCAGGGCCGAGATTTCAAACACGGGGCCTTTGTGCTTGAAGCGCTTCACAAAGTCTTTGACGCGCGCTTCGCGCTCGCCCTCGGGCACCATGTCGAGCTTGTTTAACACCAGCCAGCGTGGCTTGGCGTAGAGCTCGGCGTCGTATTTTTTGAGCTCTTGCACGATGGCCTTGGCTTGTGCCACCGGGTCTGAATCGTCAAAAGGCGCGAGGTCCACCAAATGCAAGAGCAAACGGGTGCGTTGCAAGTGGCGCAAAAACTGATGCCCCAAGCCCGCGCCTTCGGCCGCGCCTTCAATCAGGCCGGGCACATCGGCCACCACAAAGCTTTGCTCGGGGCCAACGCGCACCACCCCCAGGTTGGGGTGCAAGGTGGTGAAGGGGTAATCGGCGATTTTGGGTCGCGCATTGGAGATGGCGGCAATGAGGGTGGATTTGCCCGCATTGGGCATGCCCAGCAAGCCCACATCGGCCAACACCTTGAGTTCGAGTTTGAGGTTTTTGCGCTCGCCAGGCCAGCCTGGTGTTTTTTGGCGGGGCGCCCGGTTGATGGCACTCTTGAAACGCAAATTGCCATAGCCGCCATCGCCGCCTTTGGCGATCAAGACTTTTTCACCCGGGGTGAGCAACTCGTAGAGCAACTCGCCGGTTTCGGCATCGGTGATGAGGGTGCCCACGGGCATTTTCAGCACGATGTCGTCGCCCGCTGCCCCAAACATGTCGGAGCCCATGCCGTGCTGACCGCGCTTGGCCTCGTGGCGACGCGAGTAGCGGTAATCGACCAAGGTGTTGAGGTTGGGGTCGGTGAGGGCGTAGACATGACCGCCCCGTCCGCCGTCCCCGCCATCGGGGCCGCCAAACTCTTTGTATTTTTCGTGCCGGAACGAGGCGCAACCATTGCCCCCGTCACCAGCGGCAATGTCAATGAAGGCTTCGTCGACGAATTTCATGGCGAAATCTTAAATAAAAAGCCCCGACCAGCGGGGCTTTGCAGGTGCTTTCGGGAGCCGAATCAGACCGGCTTGACCGACACCACCTGCTTGCTTTGAGGGCCCGTGATGGCGAAAGAGACTTCACCATCGACCAGCGCAAACAGGGTGTGATCCTTGCCCAGGCCCACGTTGGTGCCGGGGTGGAACTTGGTGCCACGTTGACGAACAATGATGGAACCTGCGGAGATTTGTTGGCCGCCAAACACTTTCACGCCCAACATCTTGGGCTTGGAATCGCGTCCATTTCGCGTAGAGCCGCCGCCTTTTTTCTGTGCCATGACTCAAACTCCTTAAGCTTGGATGGATGCGATTTGCAATTCAGTGTATTGCTGACGATGCCCTTGGCGCTTTTGGTAATGCTTGCGACGGCGCATTTTGAAAATGCGAATTTTGTCGTGTTTACCGTGGGCCACAACCGTGGCTTTGACAGATGCACCGGACACCAAGGGCGTGCCCACCTTGAGGTCAGCGCCGTTACCGACAGCCAACACCTGGTCGAGCACGATTTCCTGGCCTACGTCTGCAGCGATCTGTTCTACTTTGATTTTTTCGCCGGCAGCAACGCGATACTGCTTGCCCCCGGTTTTTATGACTGCGTACATGAGAACCTCGAAAAAGTGATTTCGCCCCAAAGGCGGATTCCCTTGGGAACCGGGGATTCTAGCAGGATGAAGCCGGGCCTTCCCTGCCCCCGGGCCGGACGGGATTTCCCCCGCGGTTCCCGGACATGACAGGGACTGGGCGGGTCCCAGGGGCAACTGGCGGTAAATTCCAGCCCATCAACTACAAGGACAGCATCATGCGTGTGGCCGTGATTGACGATTTCAATGATTTGGCGCGCCAATTTGGCGATTGGGACAGCCTGGACGCCGAGGTGAGCTTTTTTGGCGACCACTTGGTGCACGAAGACGACTTGGTGGCCCGTTTGGCCGATTTTGAGGTGATCGCGGTGATGCGCGAGCGCACCCCCTTCCCACGCAGCCTCATTGCGCGCCTGCCCAAACTGAAGCTGATCATCACCACCGGCAAACAAAACGCCGCCATCGACGTCAAAGCTGCCAGCGAGCATGGGGTGACGGTGTGTGGCACCAACTCCCCGGGCCACGCCACTGCCGAGCTGGCGTTTTTGCTGGTCATGGCCCAAATCCGCCAATTCGTCCCCAACGTGAATGGCCTGCAACAAGGGGTTTGGCAAGCCGCACTGGGTGGCGACTGCCGGGGCAAGACCCTGGGCATTCTGGGCTTGGGCCGTTTGGGCAGCCAAGTGGCGGCCTTGGGCAAGACCATCGGCATGCAAGTGGTGGCTTGGAGCCAAAATCTGACCCCCGAAGCCTGCGCAGAAAAAGGCGTGGAGTGGGTCGACAAAGCCACTTTGTTTGCCCGCTCCGATGTGGTGTCGGTGCATTTGCGCTTGTCGGAGCGCACCCGTTCGCTGGTGGGTGCCGCCGAGTTGGCCGCCTTGGGCCCCCAAGGCCACATCGTGAACACCTCACGGGCCGAAATCATCGATCAAGGGGCCTTGTTGCACGCCCTGAACACGGGTGCGCTGGGCGGGGTGGCCACCGATGTGTATGTCACCGAGCCCGCCAGCTCGGCCAACGAAGCCCTGATTGCCCATCCCAAGGCCCTGTGCACCCCGCACATTGGCTATGTGACGCGCGAAACCTACGCGGTGTTTTACGGCGAAACCGTTTCGGGCATCGCCGCTTTCCTGCGCGGCGAACCCGTGGCGGTGATCAAGCCCTGAGCGGCGTCACGCCTGTCCGGTCAGGCGTCGCATCACGGGCGACAACACCTCGTCGGTGATGTCGATGTCGATGACCATGGCTTGACGGCTGTCGGCTTGGAAGGTTTGAACCGCGGCCTGCACCTCGGCCAAGGTTCTGGCCTTGACGCCGCGCAAGCCAAACCCCCTGGCCACGGCGGCCAAGTCGTCGTAACCGAAATGCGCGCCGCTGAGGCTCACGCCGTCGGCCCGCAGCTTGTGCACCTCGGAGCCATACCCGCCATCGTTGAGCACACACACCAAGATGGGGAGGCCATGGCGTCGAATGGTTTCCAGCTCCTGGGCGTGCATCAAAAAGCTGCCATCGCCGTCGAACAACACCGTGGGCACCTCGGGTGTGGCCACCGACGCGCCCATGGCGAAAGCCAAGCCGTTGCCAATGGCGCCGAATTCACGAATGGTGAGAAAGCGCGACACCGGCCGCCCTTTCATGTGCACGGCGTAAAACGAGCAGTGCCCTGAGGAGTTCACCATCATCCAGTCTTTGGGCAAGGCTTGGTCCAAACAAGGGATGACGTCACGCGGATCCAATCGCCCATCGTGCCGCTCGAACACGCGCGCATCCATGGGCAGGGTGTCGATCTCATGCGCCAGCTCCGGGCTGCGCCAAACGGCGGGCCGGGCCTCGGGCAAAGCGGCCAGCAAGTCTTGCAACGCCAACTTCGCGTCGCCACGCAAGTGATGCTGGGCGGCCAATCGCCCTTGACTCAGCACGGCCGGGGATTCGTCGATGTGCAACACCTGGGCCTTGGGGTGCAAGCGCCCCGCATCGGAGGCATGGGAAGCCAGTCGCCCACCCACCATCACCACCAAATCGGCCTGAGCAAAGCAACGCTTGGCCACCTCGGAAGAAAACCCGCCCGCCACATTCAGGCTGAACGGGGCATCGTGAAACAAGCCACGCGCGGGCAAGGTGGTGGCCAGCAAGCCATCCACCCGCTCGGCCAGTTGTTCGCACTCGGCTTTGGCGCCAGCGGTCACCGCGCCTCGGCCACCCACCACGATCACGCGCTGGGCCGACTGGATCACCGCCACCGCGTGGGCCAATGCCTCCTCCGAGGGGCGGGTGCGGCCATCCACTTGAGGCCAGGCGGTGGACGGCACATAAGGCGCCGACAAGGCCCAGGCCGATTCCTGCAGGTCGAAGGGCACACCAATGACCACCGGTTGTTGAAGCGTTCGTGCCTCGTGAAAGGCCCGCTGCATCACGAATGCCAATTGGCGCTGGTCGTGCACCGCGTAATACGCGGCACCACAGGCTTGAATGAAAGGCGCTTGGTCGACGCCTTGGTTGTACCAAGGCGAATTCAGTGGCGCCTCGCCCGCCACGATGACCATGGGCATGCGCGCACGCACCGCCGCCACCAAGCCCGTCATGATTTGGGTGAGGCCTGGCCCACAGGTGACCGTGACCAACCCCAATTCACCGCTCACCCGCTGATACGCCATGGCCGCGGCCACGGCGCAATGCTCATGGCGCACATGGGTGAAGCGGCAACCGGCGGCCTCCAGCGAAGCGGCAAAGTGCATGTTCCCATCGCCCAACAAGGCAAAGGCGTGGCTCACGCCTTCGGCCACGCAGGCCTGGGCCATGACGTCGCACGTGTGCACACCCGACGCGCTCATGACCGCCCCCTGCCCGCCTGGGCTTGCGCTTCGCGCAGCAAGGCCGCCAAGCGGAAAAAGCCGTGCACCATCTTCGAGTAAGGCGTGAGCACAAACAAGGTGGCGACGCAGGCCAAATGGAAGACCAAGGTGATGCGCACCGCTGACGTGCCGCTCACCGCATACAAAAGCAAGCCGCTGGCAGCCGTGAGGGTGAGGGTGAGCAAGAAGGCCCAGTCACCGCCCCAGCGCGAGGCCGAGTTCAAGGCGGGATCGGAGCGCGACTTCAAGCGCATGAGCATCACCCCGCCCACCGTCAGCAACACCCCACCCGGCACACCCAAGAGCTTGGGCAAACTCCACCACGCATAGGGCGCAGGCAGTTGCCACACGTAATGCATCAGCGTGGCCACCGAGGTGCTGGCAAAGCACAGCAAAAAGCCATACATCACCGCGTGGTGCGCATGGCGGCGCGCTTGCGAATAGCGGTCGCCCTTTTCATACTGACAGCCCTGGTCTTGCCCGCCCGACAAATTGCGCATGCGCCCCGCTTGGGACAAGGCCATGCGCCACTCGGCAACCGTGGCACACACGCCACCCACTTCTTTCCAGTAATTGCGCAAGGCCATGGCAATGGCCAACAAGGGCAACAGGAACAAGGGCGCAAACACGGCCACCAAGAGGTTGTGGCTGAAGTGCTCGTAAAACACGCCGCTGGCCGCATCGCCCGAGGCCAGCGCACCCAGCACGAACAAGGCCACGATGAGCACGCCCGCGCTGGCGGCCGGCTTGCGCTGCACCCAAGCGGCCACACCGCGAGGCCACATCCAGCGCTCCCACGACTCGGTACGCACCTCGGCCAAGGCCGCGGGCAGGTTCAGGTTGAATTCGTGCGGCGCGGTGTATTGGCAGGCGTGGTAACAGCCTTGGCAGTTGTGACACAGGTTGGCCAGCTGGGTCATGTCGCTCAGGCTGAAGGTGCGCTGGCGCGTCACCGCCGGGAACACCGAACAAAAGCCTTCGCAATACCGGCAGGCGTTGCAAATTTCAATTTGACGACGCGCTTCTTCGGCGCTGGCCCGCGAGGGGCTGTTCAATTCAAGCGTTGACATGGCGCGCGGCCTCCCGTCCTGCAATGCGTCCAAACACGGTGCCAATGGTCATGCCAAAGCCCGCCAGATACCCTTCACCCAAGATGCTGCCGGCCATGATTTCGCCAGCGGCCCAAACGTTGTCGTATTCGCCGTGCTGGTGTTGCACCCGCGATGACTCGCTCACCTTCAACCCCAAATAGGTGAAGGTGACCCCGGGGCGCAACTGATAGGCCATGAATGGCGCCGTGTCGATGGGGCGCGCCCAATTGGTTTTTTCGATCGCCAAGCCTTGCGTGCGCACGCCGTCGAGCTGGGTGGGGTGAAAGCCATCGGCTGGCCCACAGGCGGCGTTGAATTCGGCCACCGTCTGTTGCAAACGCTCGGCGGGCAAGCCCAGTTGCTTGGCCAAGTCTTCCAAGGTGTCGGCCACCACCGGCGGGAACACCGAGGGCATGAACAAGGACTGGGCCTTGCTGTCGATGATGGAGTAGCCCACTTGGTTGGGCTGGGCAGCCACCAAGCGCCCCCAAATCGCGTAACGCTTGGGCCACACGTCTTCGCCCTCGTCGTAAAACCGCTCGGCGTTTTCATTCACCACCACCGAGAAGGGCACACAGTCCAATCGCGTGACGATGCCGCCGTCGAATTTGGGGGCTCGGCCATCAATCGCCACGGCATGACATTGGGTGGGGTCACCCACGCTCAAGGCCCCTTGGTCGAGCATGTCCTTGAGCACCACCCCCATGTTGTAGGGTGTGCCTCGGATCAAAAAGTTGCGGGCGGCTGGCCCCCAAGCGCGAGCCAGCCAATCGATGTCCGATTCGAACCCACCGGAGGCCAGCACCACCGCCCGGCCTTTGACGGTCCAATCCTGACCGCCATGCGTCACCACCACGTGCTCAAAGCGCTGACCCTTGAGGGCAATGTGCTTGACCTGCGCCTCATACAACACCTCCACCCCAAGATCCGCGGCGGTGTTGTAGTAGGCGTTCACCAAGGCCTTGCCGCCGCCCAAGAAAAAGGCGTTGGTTCGTGACAGCGACAAGGTGCCCGAGAGCGAGGGCTGGAAGAGCACGCCATGCGCCTTCATCCAGTCGAAGCTGGGTTCCGATTCGCGAATGCACAGCCGGGCCAAGGCCTCGTCGGTCTTGCCCTTGGTGACCTTGAGCAGGTCTTGGTAATACTCTTCTTCCAGATAGGCTTCTTCGAGCACGTCCTTCGGTGCGACATGCATGCAGCGGAAGTTGCGGGTGTGGCGGCTGTTGCCTCCCCGGTAGGTGGGCGGTGCGCCTTCCAAAATGATCACCCGCGCGCCTTGCTCGGCGGCGGTGATGGCGGCACACAAAGCGGCGTTGCCACCACCGACGACGACCACATCCCACAGGGTGTCTTGCACGTTGTTGCTGGTCATGAATTCCTCATCCTGGATGCATCCCTGCCTTGGTCAGGCGTTCTGAAAGTTGTTGCAACCTCGCTTTGTGCGAGGCCTCGATGTGTCCCATCATGGCCAGCTCCGCCTGCGCGGGGCTGCGATGGTTCAAGGCGGCCAAAACCGCCTCGTGTTCTTCAATCACCGCCTGCGCCCGCAGCTCTTCGGTGAGGGTCGATGGCCCCAACACCAGCATGGCCCGCTGCACGGTGGACACGGCCTGTAGCAAATAGCGGTTCTTCGCCGCATTGAACAGGGTGCGGTGAAACGTGCGGTTGAGTTGCGCCATGCGATCGGGCTCGCTCAAGGCTTGCGCCATGCGGGCGTTGATGTCGCGCAATTCCTGCAACTCCAAGTCGGTGGCGCTGCGCGCGGCGAGCTTGGCCGCTGCGCCCTCCAGCACCGTTCGCATTTCATAGAGCTCCACCACTTCGGCGTGGGTGAGCACCTTGATGGCGGCACCCACACGGGGCACGTGTTCCACCAGGCCATCACCCTCCAGGGCTTTCAAAGCCTCTCGCACCGGGGTGCGGCTCACCGCCAGGCGCTCGGCCAGGGTTTGTTCGCGCAAGCGCTCACCGGGCTGCAACACGCCAGAGGCAATGTCTTGCAGCAGCTGGTGGTAGACGTCGGTGGCCTGAGTGACGGCGGTCATGGGCAGCGATGGGGCTTGAAAATTAAATGGTATGCGCCAGTATACAATCGCACACCATCCCTTTTGTTTCCCGGGTTTTCCCTTCATGCCGGTCATTTCGCACCCCCTCGCCCGCTTCAAAACCTTGTGCATTGCCGTGGCGGGGGTGGGGGCTTTTCAGCTCCTGCATTGGCCCCTGCCGTGTTTGTTTGG